>CAZCKF010000013.1:0-16838 GCA_964499155.1 uncultured Chitinophagaceae bacterium | reverse complement strand
ATGCGAGCAATGTGTTGATTGAAAGAAACAGGGTGACAAATTCTCATTTTGGAATCCATCTTTCCAATGTAACCCAGGGCACGGTGCGCTGGAATATAATTACCGGTACACCAACAACAGAACAAAATACTGGGAACGGCATTCATTTATGGAAATGTGCAGATGCAGTGATTGAGCACAATTTCATTTACGGCCACCGTGATGGGATCTATTTTGAATTTGTAAATAATTCAATGATCCGTTTCAATACCAGTGAAAGGAACATCAGGTATGGGTTGCATTTTATGTTTTCCAATAATGATCATTACGAGAACAATACATTCAGAAACAACGGAGCCGGGGTGGCAGTGATGTTCAGCAAACAGGTTGACATGCAAAGAAATGTTTTCGAGCAAAACTGGGGTACCACCGCGTATGGTATTTTATTAAAGGAAATTTCAGACAGCCGCATCCAGGAAAATCATTTTACCAGGAATACTGTTGGTATCTATATGGAAGGAACCAGCAGGATCGATCTTCGCTACAACGTTTTCTCAACAAATGGATGGGCAATGAAAGTACAGGCCAGTTGTAATGAAAACACATTTACGAAGAATAATTTCTTTGCCAACACTTTTGATGTGGCTACCAATGGTACGATGGTATTAAACACATTCAACAATAATTACTGGGATAAATATGAAGGCTATGATCTGAATAAAAATGGCGTAGGTGATATTGCATTTCACCCTGTCAGTATGTATTCCATGATCGTAGAACAAAATCCCAACGCTCTTATATTATTAAGAAGTACAATGGTGTCATTACTTGACCGTGCAGAAAAAGCCATTCCAAGTCTGACTCCTGAAAACCTGGTTGATGAGAGACCGTTAATGAAACCATTAAAGTTATGATCAGTTCCGGAAACTGCATGCATTGAATGAGATAAATGCTTCATTCCAGCAGGGACAGGTTGTATCCCTGATCGGACCAAATGGTTCAGGAAAGACAACTTTGATAAAATCTATTCTCGGTTTGGTAAAACCAGATTCTGGAAAAATTATATTCAACGGTAAAATTGTAACTGATAATCCTGATTACCGGAAACAGATCGGATACATGCCACAAATCGGGCGTTATCCGGATAATATGAAGATTGGGCAACTTTTCACGATGCTGAAGAATATGCGCAGTGAAAGTAAAACCGATGAAGACCTGATCGACCTTTTCAATCTTCGCGCAATCTTCGACAAGCCCATGAGAACACTGTCTGGTGGCACCAGGCAAAAAGTGAGTGCTGCCATTGCTTTCTTGTTTGATCCCGAAGTTTTAATTCTCGATGAACCCACTGCTGGTCTGGATCCGCTTTCTTCAGAAATATTGAAAGAAAAAATTATCCAGGCAAGAAACCGTAATAAACTTGTTTTGATCACTTCGCACGTTTTAAGCGACCTGGATGATCTTACAACACATGTGATGTACATGCAGGAGGGTAAGATCCAGTTTTACAAAGACCTTGCTACGATCCAGGATGAAACCGGTGAAACCAGATTGGGTAAAGCGATCGCAGAGATCATGCGTGGTGCAAAACTGAAAGCCTTGTGGTCAGATGATTCGTTCGAAGTTCAACGACGTTACAAGGCATTAAAAAAATAAGACATGCTAAAATTATATAAGTACATAGTATACGACATCTTAAAGAGCAGGATCATCATTGCGTTTACAGCATTCCTGCTCATCGTTTGTTTCAGCATGTTTCGCATGGAAGAAAACAGCAGCAAGGCTATGCTTAGCCTTTTGAATATTGTATTGATCGTGATACCGCTTATCAGCCTGGTTTTTTCCACCATCCATTATTACAATTCGTACGAGTTTATAGAAGTTATGCTCTCCCAGCCTTTAAGCCGCACTCGAATTCTGTTAAGTGAATACGGAGGTGTTGCTTCTTCCCTGTTGACAGCATTTTTTATTGGCGCGGGTATTCCTGTATTGTTATTTTCCCCCGACGCAACCGGACTTGCGCTCCTGTTTACCGGATGTTGCCTGATTTTGATTTTCACTTCAATCGGATTTTTTACATCAGTGAAATCCCGAGATAAAGCACGCGGTATTGGTGCAGCCCTTTTAATGTGGTTTTATTTCGCACTTATTTATGATGGTCTTGTTCTGTTGGTGTTGTTTACATTTAGCGATTACCCATTAGAAAAATTCACCCTCTTACTTTCATCGCTAAACCCAATTGACCTCGGCCGTATTTTTATTATGTTGAAAATGGATGTCAGCGCATTGATGGGGTACACTGGTGCATTTTACAAAGATTTCTTTGGCAGTTCAACAGGTACATTATATACCGTATTTATCATGATCATATGGATGGCACTTCCGTTATGGTTAGCATTAAGAGCATTTAGAAAAAAAGATCTTTAAAATTATTTGCATTTCAATTCACCATAAAAAAATCCACCATGGCCCAGATTACCGATATCAGCCTTGCACAAATAGTAAATATCGATCACAGAGCAGCTTCTGTTTTTGAAAAATATCATCTTGACTTTTGCTGTAACGGCAAGCGCACACTCGCGCAGGCTTGCAAGGAAAAAAATATTGACATTGATCCAATCGTGCAGGAATTGAATTCCACCATGTCATCAACATGCAGCATGAAATTCAATTTTGATGCGATGACACTAACACAGCTTTCCGATTACATTGTTCTTACTCATCATGAGTACGTCAAGAAGGAAATGCCACAGATGTATCTGTACCTGCACCGGGTGGCTTCCAAGCATGGTCAGCGACATCCGGAAATGATTGAAGTCTTTAATATTTTTGAGTTGCTGAAAGATGAAATGGAGCAGCACATGGAAAAGGAAGAGCTTGTGCTATTTCCAAGAATTAAAATGATCGAGAATCATACAAATGGATTTGATCCCATGCAGGGAAACCGGTTTTCAACAGCCTATCTTGAGTCACCTGTGATGACAATGGAAGAAGAACACGATCATGCGGGAGAAATAATGGATAAAATCAGAAATCTAACTAATAATTACACGTTACCTGCTGACGCTTGTACAACATATAAATTATGTTTCGCATCCCTTCAGGCATTTGAGGCTGACCTTCATCAGCATGTGCACCTTGAAAACAACATCCTGTTTCCAAAAGCTATCGTATTGCTGAAAAAGAATGCAGAAAGTGCAATGAACTAAGTGCAAATGAAAAAGATTTATACTGTTGTCATTTTGTTTCTGTAGTACCTGGGGCACAGCTGACTTTGCACTTTTCATTCACCCGCCTAATCAGCAATTCACACCCCATTCCTGCTGATTCAGTCATCAGGTACTTTCCAAACTGTTTTAAAGGCAACATCTTGCCTGTGATTTCAACCATTAAACCTTACCTATGCTTTCCGCATACCGAACTGCCTTTACTGTATTGCTTATATTATCCGGCTTTTTCGCCTCGGGTCAAAATATCCAGGGCAAAGTAATTGACGCAGTTACAAAAGAACCCGTACAGGGAGCTTCTATCACCCGCATACATGCACGTGGCGGTTCATTTACAGACCATACCGGTGCTTTCATCATTCAATCTGATTCCGCTACTGTAATTATTAGTTATATCGGGTACAGATCTGCACAAATCAAACTTCACGCTTCAGCAGAAAATATAATTTCTCTAGTCCCTGAAACATCGGTGATGCAGGAAGTTGTACTCACAGCGAACCGCGATGCCGTGAAAAGATCTGATGCACCGGTAGCCATCAGCAGCATCAGTACTAAAATGTTGAATGAAACGCGCGCTACGTCTGTTGACCAGGTATTAAATAAAGTGAGTGGCGTGTACATGGTGAATCTTGGAAATGAACAGCACAGCATGAGCATCAGGCAACCTATGACAACAAAAAGTTTATTCCTGTATCTCGAAGATGGAATTCCCGTTCGCACCACCGGCCTTTACAATCACAATGCTATTCTTGAAATGAATATGGCAGCAGTGAAATCTATTGAAGTAATACGCGGGCCTTCTTCATCATTGTATGGAAGCGAAGCCATTGGTGGTGTTGTAAATTTTATTACGCACGCACCAGGTGTGCAGCCAGTTCTGAAAATGACCTGGCAGAATAACGACATCGGTTACAAACGAGCTGACCTTCAAACAAGTTTTACTACTGGAAAATGGGGTTTTGCACTTAGCGGTTATTACGCAAGAAAAGACAACAGTTTTATTGAGTACAGTGATTTTCACAAAACAACATTGACAGCGAGAGCAGACTATCGTGCAAGTGACCGAACTACAATCAGTACTTCTGCAACCTGGCTGGATTATTACAGTGATATGGCTGGAGGAATTGACAGCCTAAAATTTGCATCACGATCATTTACGAACCCCCATACTTTTACTTACCGTGAAGTAAATGCATTCCGCGCCAAATCGATCATAACCCAGGAATGGAACGCCCACAGTAAAACAACTGCATCAGTTATTTACAGAAGAAATTCAATCGGCCAAAACCCTGCCTATTCGGTTCGTGATGATTATCGAAGACTTTCCAACGGAACATTTACAGGAAAAAAAGACCTGGCACACGGGGAGATTAACGAAAGTAGTTTTAATAGTTATGCAGCAGTAGTCCAGCACAAGCAAAACCTTAACTGGCAAAAAGCCACATTGCTTGTGGGTTCCAGCATTGACCTGAGTCCATCTGATTATACAGCGGAATATATCAGGATAAATAAAGACACTACACAAAATAAATACAGTTCATACGAGAAGAAAGACAGTATCCTGACTAATTATTCCACTGGCATAAATAATTATGCAGCATTTGTAAACTTTGAATTCAATCCACTTAATAAGCTTAGGGTTGTTGCATCATTGCGCTATGACCTGTTCAAATATAATTTTAACAACAGGCTCAAATCAAGTTCATTCAGTGGCACACCAGATACTAAAAATAATTTCAGTGCCTTAAGTCCAAAACTTGGATTTACTTACCAGTTGTCCAACAAAGCCGGTGTGTATGCAAACTACAGCCAGGGATTTGTTCCACCTCAGGTTACAGAATTATACCGTGGTGTGAAGGTGCCTGAATTAAAACCATCTACTTTCTATAATTACGAGATCGGTGGCTGGGCTGCAATTATTAAGAATAAGCTGACTGCAGATGCAAGCATTTACAAACTGGATGGAACGAATGAGATCGTTTCTGTCAGATTGGATGATGGTACAACGATAAATATGAATGCAGGGGAAACCTCACACCAGGGAATTGAATTTGGATTGACAGCTCTTCCTGTTCCATCCATTCACTTGCGAGTGAGTGGAGCGTATAGCCAGCACAAATTCATTTCATTTAATGAAAAAGGAAATAACTACAGCGGTAAAACAATGAATGGCGCACCTCAATGGATGCACAATGCAGAGGTTTGGTACAAACCTGAATGGTTAAAAGGCGCGAGGATTGGAATTGAATGGCAAAAAATTGGCAGTTACTTCCAGGACCCAGCTAACACTGCAAAATATAAAGGGCATAATGTGATTCATGCACGCGCAGGATACAAATTCGACGCGTTTGATATCTGGGTGAATGTAATGAACATTACAAACGAATATTACGCATACACATCCTCAAAAAGCAATTCTGGATATAGTTATACGCCTGCAGAGCCACGACATTTTAATGCGGGTATTGCTTATGATTTTGGAAAGCTGTTTAAATCAAAATAAAATGAGGAGCTATATCCGGAGAAATATTCATAAATGGCATCGCAGGGTGAGTGTTGTTGTCATGATTCCTTTATTGTTGTGGACAATCAGCGGATTTCTGCATCCAATCATGAATTCTTATAAACCAGAGATCTCAAACAATTCAATACCTGAAACGAAAATCGATAGTTCAAAAATAAAAGTTAACCTCGACCGTGCACTGGCTCAAAATGGCATTTCTTCTATCAGGAATTTCAGAATTGTAAAAATTAAGTCTGATTACTTCTACCAACTGCAATTCAACAATACAGACGAATTAATGTACCTGAATTGCAGGGATGGTAAACTGCTGCAACGCGGGGACATGATCTATGCAGCTTACCTTGCCCGGTATGTAGCATCAGGTTTTGGCGAGGGACTCGAATCTTCACTGATGCAGGGTATGCAACATGGTGGTGAACATCACGATGAAGAGCCGGCCGTGAAATTTGCAAGTAATGTATCTGCAGTGAGACCGGCAACTGCTGATGCATTTATCGAATCAGTTGAAATAGTTCGCCAATTTGGAGATGAATACAAATCAAACCAGAAATTACTGCCAGTTTATAAAGTAAAGTTTGACAGGAAGGACGGTCTGACTATATATGTAGAAACAGTTGCAAGCAGGCTGGCAGTTGCATTGGATAACAGGAAGATTGCTTTCAATAAATTTTTTGCTTACACACATACGTGGAGTTTTCTTAAAAATACCGGCAAAGTAAAACACCTGGTACTCGGAACGCTTTCATTGCTTTGCCTGTTTGTATCGGTTTCGGGGTTTTATATTTATACAATCTGCGGGCATAAAAGAACCGGCAGGAAAAATGTTCGTACGATCAGCAGCAGGTTGCACAGCATTTTAGGAAATGTTTTTCTAATCACCACATTTCTATATTCGCTTAGTGGAGCATTTCATGCTTTCAAAAAACTACCAGCCGAAAAAAAGCCGGTAGCTGTACTTGAAAATCAGTATTCACCAGAAAATTTATCTATCCCGCTTCAATCAATTGTCGCTGATAAAAAAACTTCCGAGAACCTTACTGACATTTCAATTGTGTCAATGAACAAGAACACATACTGGCAGGCAGAATATACTGATGAAAAGGGAAAAAGCAGGAAAACATATTTTAATGTTTCAACCATGCAACCCCTGGACAACGGTGATATGGAATATGGATGTTATATCGCATGCAAAACAGCCAATAAACCTGAACATACCATCAGGCATACAAAATGCATCACATCCTTCAGTCATGATTACAGCATGATGAACAAACGTCTTCCGGTGAACCAGATATCATTTGATGACGGCACAAAATACTTTGTTGAAACCTCCACAGGAAAGATAGCAACCATTACTACCGCCATCGATAAAACAGAGCGTTTCAGCTTCAGCAATTTCCACATGCACCATTATGCAGAAATGTGGTTTGGTCACAAGAACGGAAAAAAAGTTCGAAATGTGATCCTGATTACTACTACGCTGGGTTTATTACTCGTTGCGATGTTAGGATTGACCATGTTGATTGTGAAGAAACTGCGGAGGAATTTGATTTAAGATGTGAGATTTTGGATTTGAGATTTTGTTGCGAGACCGTGTTATGTACGATGTACGATGTACGATGTACGATGTGGTCCTTCGAAGTGAGATTATTTGTAGTTTACCCAGAAGCATCCTACGAAGCATTGGACATTGGATATTGGACATTGGACATTTTACATATACGATGTACGATATACGATGTACGATGTGCTGCTTCAAACCAGGAGCATTGTCGTTTCCTTACAAACACTTACGGAGTTTTGGACATTGGACATTGGATTTTGGACATTTTACATTAACGATGTACGATATACTATGTACGATGTGCTGCTTCAAAGCAGGAGCTTGTCGTTTCCTTACAAACACTTACGGAGTTTTGGATATTGTCCTGACCAAAATCATATCCCCACAAATCAATACTCAGTTTTCCTGCGGTACGGCTCTTCTACTTTTATGTCCTAAACCAGGACAATGAAAAAGTATATACCTATAATAGCACTCATAATTTTCTTCTTTCCTGCATGTAGTTCAAGTAAAATTATTCAGTCATGGGGAAGCTCGGTGGACAGAGCATATAAAAATGTGCTAGTAATCGGTCTTACCGGTGAAGCTGAAAAAAAGTATTGTGTAAAAATGGAAAAGCATCTTGCAGTAGATCTTTCTGAAGCGGGTGTTCGTGCACAGGCTGCCTATGAGGTGTTTGGCCCAATGGCATTTGAAAACATGTCTGAAGATGCTGCATTGAATTCACTGCGGTCGAAATTTTATGATGCAGTTTTTGTGATCTCATTACAGGCGAAATCCAGCGAACAGGTATTTATTGAAAGAAACGAAGTAGATGCTCAAGGAAACGATGACATGTTCTACCAATATTTTATGAACGAATATCATACAGTTTCCAGGAACGGGTATTACTTAACTGCATCAACTTATTTATGGAAGACCAATGTGTATGATGTTGAAAAGAATGCGCTTGTTTATTCTTCCAAAACAAAGAGTTTCAATCCAAATACTGACGAACAAATGGGACACGATTATGGAAAAGTGATTTCTCATGATTTTTTGAAAAAAACAAAGCACATGCCGGGCGTTCCCGTTCCTGTACGTGGGTTTTAATATTATGACCAATAAAAAATTCGATATGTTTTTAGAAAAAACTTTACTTACATCTGTTGAAAGAAAGAACAGAACCAGGATCATTGCCCCCCAGCAATGGTCACATTTACCAGAACCTGTACAACGATGGCTTCATCACAGTGGCATTTCAACAAAAAAAACAACGTCTGCAGTTAAACTTTTACAGAAAGGACAAATAAGGCTTGCACGCGGATCAAAAAAATGGATGTCGATAAAAGCAGAAGAGATCATTTCAGTTGTAGTACCCTCATTTACCTGGAAATCCAGAATAAAAATTCTTCCTGGTATTTACTTCAAAGGCGAGGATAAACTGCAGAATGGCAAAGGTGAAATGACTGTAAAGCTCCAATCGATTCTTAAGATTGTTCATGAAACAGGTCCAAAAATCGATGAGGGCTCATTACAACGATACCTGGGAGAAATCTGCTGGATCCCCGAAGCTGCAATAAAAGAGTATACTGCACAGGCAACCATTTCACAAAACGAAATAAATGCTTCCGTCATTTTTCATTTTAATGAGAGTGGACAAATGATGGGTTGTACTGCAGACCGGTTCATGAAAAATGATTTCAATGCCCAGCGGGAAAAATGGGAAGTGCGCATGACGGAATTTGCTTTGTTCAACGGAATCGAAGTCCCATCAAAATGCGAGATCACCTGGAAATTAAAAGATGGCGATTTTAAATGGGCGAAGATCGAGATTATGGAGATCAAACAAGTGGGTGGAATTTAAGATTTTAGATTTAAGATTTCCTTACTGGTTTGGAAAGGCTAAGGAATTGGGTTTTTAATTTTGAATACGTTGAAGTTTGGATTGTGACCTATTCCATTTCTTATTTTCATCCTTTGTAATTATTCCTGAAAATTTTCTTCGTGTAACATCTTGAATCTTCTGGAATCTTTCGATCTTCCTGAACCTTTCTTAAATTGTTCTCGAATCTATTTTGAATTCTTCTGAAACTTTCTTTAGTCTTTTAAACTTGAATCTTCCTTGAACTCTTTATTCCTGAATTTTTTTGGACCCTGGACCTTGCCCGCCCGGCTGACGCCAGTCGGACGGGTATCCTGGACCTTCCCTCCGTTATGATTTAAATCAGATGCCCCGGTGACTCCCCTCATTTTTTACGACAGCTCAATGGATTTTCTTTGATGCTTAAATCAACTACCATGTTCGGAGAAATGATCAAAGACGGAATTGAATCTTTATTATCCACTCGCCTTATCGGTCGTATCGGATGTCATGCAGATGGATTGACTTATATCGTACCGATCAGTTATGCTTATGACGGAGATTACGTTTACGCACACACATTTCCCGGGCTTAAGGTTGATATCATGAGAAAGAATCCATCAGTTTGTTTCCAGGTAGATAAAATGAAAGACATGGCTAACTGGGAAAGCGTTATTGCCTGGGGGAAATTTGAAGAGATCACGGATCCAGCACAAAGACGTGTGGCATTGAGAAAGTTGATTGACAGAAATCTTCCACTTGTTTCAAGTGAAACTGTACACCTGTTCCCTCACTGGCCATTTATCCCGGAAGATCTGAACACGATCGAAGGAATTGTATTCAGAATAGAACTAACGAACAAAACCGGAAGGTTTGAAAAATCGGACGTTTCGTTTGCTTCACGATGGCAGTAGATAGTTGAAAAAGTTTCCAGGTGAAATTCAGAAAAATATTATTCCGGTTTACAATTGTGTTATTCACTGTTATGATTGTTTACCGGATTTTTTTATTGCCTGCCATGTTGCGTTGGGGAGCAAGTAATGAAGAGTTAGAAAAAACATACCCCGGTGATGAACTGGTTAAATATGATTACTCCAATACGGTGGCGGTAACCGTAAATGCAAAACCATCTGATATATGGCCATGGGTTGCTCAAATGGGTTTGCATAAAGGAGGTTTTTATTCATACACCTGGTTAGAAAATATATTTGGATGTAAATTGAACAATGCTGAGTTCATTAATCCTGCCTGGCAATATCCAGTGAAAGGAGAAATTGAACCTGTATGCGCATCAGAAGAAGGCAAGGGTGGAGGATGGAAAATTTCAGTGGTTGAAAAAAATCATGCGCTTGTGTGGACCGGCGTAAACAATGCTCAATGGATGATGGGTGTTTATATTGACTCAATTGATTTAAATAAATCCAGGTTAGTAACGCGTCAACGATTTAAAACACCAAAATTTTTATCGATGTCGTGGTGGCTGGAAAAAATATGGTTTGAGTGGGCTCACTGTGTAATGCAGCATGGAATGATCAATGGAATAAAGGACAGGGCAGAAAAGTTAAAACAATAATGCAACAGGATAAATTTAAAATTGTTTCCGTCCTGGCAATAGTCGTTATCTTATTATCTGCAGCAGCAAGTTTCTCTGGTTTATTTTTAAATATCTATATAGATCCCGATGATATCGTTGCCGCTTGGTTTGGGAATGATCTAGTAACTCTTTTTCTGGTTGTTCCTGCCAGCTTGATTATACTGGATTTAGCAAGACGTAAAAAAATTTCGAGGATCCTTCTAGCTGGAATTTTTAGTTATTATTTATACAATTACTGTTTTTATTTATTCGGGGCCAATTTCAACAACATTTTTCCATTATACATTTTAATTGTTACTGCATCGTTTTATGCCTTGATATTGATTTTTCTTGAACTGGATCATCAATTGGTAATTCAACACTTTGAGCACGGTAAAAATAAAATTTGTTCAATTCTTTTGTTATCAATGGCTCTACCACTTGCCATCGCGGAAAGTGCTATGATTTACACAGCTATCCGCGATGATTCTTTCCCTGACGCACCACCTCTTGTTTTTGCATTGGATTTTACAATGGTAATTCCCGCCATGATCCTGGGAGCAATTCTTTTATGGCAACGAAAATCATGGGGATATATCATAGCGGTTATCATGTTTGTAAAAGCAATTACATATGGAACAGTCCTTGTTGCAGGCGCACTTTCCATTGCCCATTTTTCATTTTACGAGATTGCTGACTCCTTGTTCCCATTTTATGTATTTGTAATAATCGCCAGCATAGCAGGATTGGCTTTGCTCTTTATAACTAATCGAGCAATCAAATAGATCAGTCTTCTCCTTACTTCAATCCTTCCATGACTTATGAACTTTAAAACCCACAACATTGCATGCCCGAAGTAGCATAGGGAGTCTGGGATATTGGACATTCTCATTGAAGCTTGACTGAAATCAACTCTTCCCATGAGTGAGGTCATCTTTTATTTCCATCGTATATAGTTTGTTTGCATTGTACAATCAACCATGCATTATGAAAAATATTGCAGTTGCCATTGACGGACTGAAATACAAGGAGCCATTTGTCCGCCAGGCCATTCAGATTGCGTTAATCAATGAAGCGCATTTAACTGGATTATTTTTTGAAGATGACAACTATCACAGTTACAAGATCTCAGAACTGCTCGAAACGGGCGGTCTTTCTTTTGCTAAGCAAGACCTACTGGATAAAAAAGATGAACAAAAGAGATCAATAGCTGTTCAGAAATTTGAAAGAGCTTGTAAAAAATTCAAAATAAACTACAGTATAAAAAGGCTGGAAAATGACCCTATGCGCGAATTGTTGCATAAGTCATATTATTCAGACCTATTGATACTGAATGAGGCTGATAATTTTAATCCATATCACGAAACCCTACCTACGTCGTTCAGTAAAGACCTGCTTGCGCATTCCCACTGTCCTGTTTTATTGCTAACAAATCAATTTACTGAAATAAAAAAAGTTGTTGTTCTCTATGACGGTTCGCCATCATCTGTATTTGCAGTGAAAAGTTTTTGCCAGTTGCTGCCAAACCTTGCTGTGCTTCCGACAGAAGTTATTTCCATATCAACAACTGAGCAAAATGTTATTCCAGATGAAAAAGAAATTAAAGATTTCATGAAGCTTCATTTTCCAAAATCTGAATTTTTAGTAAAACCAGGCAATCCCTCTGCCGACATACCCGTCATACTTCACCAAATTAAAACCCCCTATTTAATTGTAACTGGTTCGTACCACCGCAGCAGGGTATCCAGGTGGTTTAAAACAAGTATGGCAGATATATTAATTCAGGAGGTGAAGGTTCCAATTTTCGTAGCACACAATTAAATTCCAGATCATGAACATTTTTGCATCTACCATTGAAAATCTCAAATCACATGTAAAAGACTATATCGGGTTGCGAATTGAAGAAGCTAAACTTAATGTAGCAGACCGATCTTCTGAAGTATTAGCCAACATAATCGCTACGGTAGTTATTTTCTTATTCCTTTCCCTGTGCACGCTTTTTATAAGCATTGGTGTGGCACGAATCATTTCAGATAGCCTTCACAGCAATTATGCTGGATATTTTATTGTTGCTGGATTTTACCTGGTCGTCGGCATAGTGATATACAGGTTCCGAGAACCATTGCTGCGTACCCCGATAATGAACAAAATGCTCCGTGCTCAATTCCGAAATCGTACTCACAGAAAATCAGAATAATTTATCAAGACTTATTATTTATTCATTTTATAAATCAGGTAGCATGAAAAAGATCTTACTCGCCTTTGACGGAGTAAATTTCTCCGAAGGGGCTTTTGAATTTGTTAGAAAACTTAATGAAATGAATCCTGTGCTGGTAACAGGAGTTTTTATGCCGCAACTTGATTATGCAAATCTCTGGAGCTACGCTGGCGTGTCAAGCGTCGGTGGTCTTTACATACCATTACTTGAAAAAGAAGATGTTGAAGTGGTTTCCAGGAACATTGCTCATTTCGAATCCCTTTGCAGGGAAAATGATATTGCATACCGGGTCCATAAAGAGTTTATTGATTTTGCATTGCCAGAATTAAAAAAAGAATCAAGGTTTGCTGATGTACTGATCATTGCAGGTGAGCTTTTTTATAACCAGGCAAGAAGCCTCAATCAATCAGAATATTTACGTGATGCGCTGCATGAATCAGAATGTCCCGTTATCATCGTTCCTGAAAATTATCAATTCCCAGATAATAACATCATTGCGTATAATGGAACTGAACAATCAGTTTTTGCATTAAAGCAATTTGCCTACATCTTCCCTGAGCTTGCCAAGAACAGCACCCTTCTTGTTTTTGCAGAAGAAGAGTCAAAAGCTATTCCTGAACGCGAGTGCATAACTGAGCTTGTTGCACAACATTATCCTAACCTCTCACTACATAAACTCGAAATTGAGAAAAAGAAATTTTTTAATACCTGGTTGAGTGAAAAAGAGGGTTCAATTCTTATTAGCGGTTCTTTCAGCCGGTCTGCACTGTCAAACGCTTTCAAAAAAAGTTTTGTTGCTGATGTGATCCGCGATCACAAACTTCCTGTCTTCATTGCACACAAATAATTTTTGAATTATAAAAATGTTTTATGAAAATATTTATTGACAGGCATACAACGATCAAAGATATCCAGGATGCATTCCAGGTTGAATATCCATTTCTCAATATTCAATTTTCCGACAAAAAACATGAATATGGAATGTATACTGAAGACGGTCATTGGTATGATCCGTGTTTCAAAATAAGACGAATGACCAAAAGGCCTCTAGATTTATACATAACAATTCATCCCTGGCATCGGACTGGCGATATTGAAGCCGATTTTGAATCGGTCCTTTCACTGCATCCACAAATTTTCAGACTTGAAGAAAACGGGTGGATCGAAACAGCGGGAACAGATATTTTTTCAGTAGAAGAGCAAAATTATATTGGGAGAAAGTTAGCGGAAGAAAGAGGAGGCAATTTGTGGATCGAGAGAGAATGCGTTCTGTGATCAAACTGAAATACCATGCTGGCCAGCCCCAGGGATGCGAATGTGAAATGATAATCCTATAAGAAAAACTTCCTGTGGATCTAACTCCTTGAATACATTTTTAATCAGCTCAATTAAAGCTGTTATGAAAAAGTCTTACCTGCTCTTATTTATGCTTCTTTCGGCTTCCCTCATCTTTATTTGTGGAAGTTCGGAACTAAACAATTCTTCAACCACAATCAACAAACGCATAGTGGTGATGGGCTCTTCCACATCTGCAGGATACGGAGTTCCTCCCGATAGTTCCTGGGTGCGGCGCATGTCTGCATATTTCAAAAACCTTGGGTTGGTGGATACAGTGTTCAATATTGCACAATCAAGCACCAATTGTTATACAGGAATGCCCAGCAATTATGTACCACCACCCGGGCGAGATCATCCCAATCCCAATCTTAATATTTCTAAAGCGATCAGCTATAACCCGGGCATTATCATCGTTAATTATCCTACCAATCAATACGATTGGCTTACGAATGAAGAAATCCTGTCTTGTTTGCAAACAATCTATGATTCTGCAACAGCCCGGGGTATTAAGTGTTACATAACCACTACTCAGCCGCGTGACGGTTTCTCCCCATTGGAAAGACAAAAACTAAAAGTAATTAAACAATTAATAGTTGAAAGATTTGGTCAGCATTCAATTGATTTTTGGACCGACATCACTTTGGAGCCTTCTTTAACGATTAAACCGCAATACGCACTCGGTGACAATGTTCATTTGAATGCAGCCGGCCACAGTATGCTGAATGCGCAAGTGATTGCAAGAGATATTTTCGGGATCAACATCGTTGTTCCAATAAAGTTTGCAAACCTCCATGCCTGGTATACCGATCCACGAAATATCAAAGTCAGTTTCAATGTGAACGATCCAGCACACATTCAGCAGTATAACATCATGATTAGTAATGATGGAAAAAAATTTCGAAAGGTCAAAACTATAATTCCGGGAAATGAGATTTCAACCAGCTATTCAACAACCATTTCATTAAACTAAAATGAAACCAAATAATAAACATACTGTCATTTTATTATTGATTCTAACGCTCTTGTGTTTTTGCTGTACAAAGGAATCGATGCAAATAAATGATAAGGAACCTGTCTATATCCAGGTAGAAGCTGTTTCTGCCTCAGGAGAAATTACTTACAGCTATATCGTTTTGGTTAAATGATCAATAGAAAAAAATTAATTTTATGTTTAATACAAGTCTTTCAATCAGAAGTCAAAAAGCCTTGTTGAACTGCGGCATCCTCTCGTCGCTTCTTTATTTTGCCATGTGTGTTTTCGTGCCTGTTCTTTATACAGGGTACAGTTCAACTTCGCAAACTATAAGTGAGCTGTCTGCAATCAATGCCCCAACTCGCAGCCTTTGGGTTTTACTCGGTATCATATACACGGTTTTGTTTACCGCATTCGGATATGGTATTGTTCGAGTTTCAAAAATTAAATCGAGGTTACGACTAATAGGTTGGTTAACGATTGCTTTTGGAATTATTGGTATAATATGGCCATTTGCACCGATGCATATGCGTGGACAACAATTTTCGCTAACAGATGCAATGCATATTGCAATGGGAGTTGTTTCAGTATTACTGATGTTGTTGATCATGGTGCTTGGAGCACCCATACATTCTAAACTGTTCCGGTTATACTCTGTTATAAGCATTATTATTTTTATTGTCTTCGGCGTACTTACTGGTTTGGATGGACCACGTCTTGCTGAGAACCTTCCCACACCTTACATCGGCATCTGGGAACGTATCAATATTGGCGTGTTCCTGGCATATATCGTTGTTCTGGCGCGAATACTCATTCAAGGGTTACAATCACCCGCATCATCTAAAAGATCAATGGCCACAACCACAGTTTGAACAAAGTATCCCTTCTTTTCATGATAGATGAGAATAATCAGCCTGTTCCTTGACTCGCGTCATTTTTCTGTCATATTAGAAAGGGTATTTTGCTTGAGTTCATAGAATGCTCACGTATTAAATCACGCATTATGAGAAAGTTCTTAAAAACCCCTTTCCTGATCATTGCCTTGATAATTACAAGCTTTGGTTATATAATTTCCTGTACCCATGATGATGACCTGTATGGATTGCAAAGCGCAGCAAATATTACGCGCGGCACTGATGTAATTAAACTAACAGAAGGCTGGACTTTCGACAAAACACACTCCAATGTTATGTGGGAAACTGCCTACATGGGTTCAGCTGCTATGCTAACAGGAAGATTTAATCAATTTGGTCTGAGAAGCTTTTCATTTGATGAATCTAATCCTGCTAATACAAGTTTTGAATGCTGGGTCAGATTAAATACTGTTAACACCGGGGAACCAGGCAGGGACGCAGGTTGTTTGCTCGGAACGTTCGGAACTGCCGCAGGTAAAGTAGATGAACCTGAAAACCTCGCAGTAATTAAGTCCAAATCTGTCGAATTGAGCAAAACCGACAAAGGCTATATCGTAAAATGCGATTTGACATTCAAAGGTGTGACGAAAGAAGTTGTTGCAAAAATGAGTTACACTGGCAAATCCAGGATCCAGGCAACCACGCCATATGATGTAGCAGGGTTATCAATTGAATTCCAGTTTTT
>CAZCKF010000012.1:10127-16905 GCA_964499155.1 uncultured Chitinophagaceae bacterium | reverse complement strand
GGATTGCGCAATCCAAGATTGTCGATGATGTCTTTTTCAACTTTCGGCGTTGCCGTAGCAGTCAGCGCGATCACTGGAATGTCCTTGTTGATCTGGTCCATCATTTCACGAAGCCTTCGGTATTCAGGACGAAAATCATGACCCCATTCTGAAATACAATGTGCTTCATCCACTGCGAAGAAGGAAATATTTAGATCACTAAAGAAATCGAGATTGTCCTGGCGCGTCATTGTTTCAGGCGCTACGTACAACATTTTTGTTTTGCCTGTAAGCAGGTCATCATGCACCTCTTTGATCTCTTTCTTTGACAGTGTTGAATTGAGAAAATGTGCGACGTCATCACGGCTGCTGTAACTGCGAACAAGATCAACCTGGTTTTTCATCAGCGCGATCAGCGGGCTTACGATAATGGCTACCCCATCTTTCATTAATGCGGGTAACTGGTAACACAGACTTTTCCCTCCGCCCGTGGGCATGATCACAAACGTATCCTTGCCTGCAAGAAGTGAATTGATTGCCTGTTCCTGGGTTCCCTTGAAAGTATCAAAACCGAAAAATTCCTGGAGGGCAGCTTTTATATCGAGGTCACCATGCGTCGGCGGTTTTTTGGATTTCGCCGTTTTTGATGATGGTTTTTTAGAGGTTGACGTGGCCATTGTTGCGATTTGTGTCCTTTCATAAGAAGGGACCAATTTTTAAAATACTGCTTTTTAGGGATTTGCCGGTGTTAAGAAAATGGACAGTCCCTGAAAAACGGTTTCCTGCCCTGAGGGAAATATTGATATGGAGATAAAACGCTGGCTTTCTCACTTTTCAACCTCAGCAAACAGGGTGCGTTTATATTTTTAACGACACGCGCGAATTTACAAAAGTTGGGTAGGTTTAGGTAGGCCCAAAGGTTAAAATGTTGCTGAAAGTCAAGTCCTTCTTCTAATTTTGCCGCCCTGATGTTATCAATCCAGCAGATCGCCAAGAATACCATTCAAACTGAAGCCGAGGCGGTTATGGGTTTGTCCGGATTGATCAATGAAGACTTCGAAAAAGCGGTAAAAGCAATCCGTGATTGCAAAGGCAGATTGGTCATCAGCGGGATCGGCAAAAGCGCAGTCATTGCGCAGAAAATTGTTGCCACACTTAATTCAACGGGAACCCCTTCTATTTTCATGCATGCCGCAGATGCCATTCACGGTGATTTAGGCATGATCCAGCAGGAAGATGTGGTGTTGATCATCAGCAAAAGCGGTGAAAGCCCGGAGATCAAAGTGCTTGTTCCCCTGATCAGGAATTTTGGAAATACCCTTATCGGTATGGTTGGGAATATGCAATCCTATCTGGCAAAACACAGCCAGATCGTTCTCAATACAACTGTTCAACAGGAAGCATGTCCAAATAACCTGGCACCAACAACCAGTACCACAGCTCAACTTGTGATGGGCGATGCCATAGCAGTTTGCCTGATGGAATTGAAAGGTTTCGGCAACGATGATTTTGCAAAATTTCACCCGGGTGGATTACTTGGGAAAAAACTTTATTTACGCGTGGAAGACCTTTTTCACCACAATGAAAAACCCAAAGTAGGTGAAGATCAATCGTTGAAACAAGTGATTTTGGAAATCACAAAAAGCAGGCTTGGTGTAACCGCAGTGGTAAATAAGAGTGGTGATCTCGTTGGCGTCATCACGGATGGAGACCTTCGTCGCATGCTCGAAAAAAATGCGGATATTGAAAGCCTGACAGCCAGGGATATAATGACCGTCTCTCCGAAAACAATTTCAGCTGATCAATTAGCAGTTGATGCGCTGGACCTGATGAGAAAACACTCGATAACACAATTGGCAGTAACAACCAGCAACAGGTATGAAGGAATCATTCATTTGCACGACCTTATCAGGGAAGGATTGATCTGATTGGTTGAAAAAGAAAGTAATGTCGAAAAAAAGGAAGAACAATTACGTTGCAATCATGGCCGGTGGGATCGGCAGCCGTTTCTGGCCGATGAGTCGTACCAATTATCCCAAACAATTTCTGGACATCCTGCACACTGGCAAGACGCTGATACAGCAAACATATGAGCGCTATTGCAAGCTGGTGGATCCTGAAAGAATTTATGTGATCACTTCTGTAGAGTACATGGACATCGTTGCTGATCAATTGCCAGAATTACCGAAAGAAAATATTTTGGGCGAGCCTGCCAGAAAAAATACTGCACCCTGTATCGCTTATATTTCATTTAAATTATTTGCAAAAGATGCAGACGCAAACCTGATTGTTGCACCAGCAGATAACCTGATACACGACACAAGTGAATTTGTAAAGACGGCAAATAAAGCTTTAGATTTTGTTGATCACATCAATGCTTTTGTCACTATTGGTGTGAAACCCACATATCCAAATACCGGTTATGGTTATATTCAACACGATTCATTGGAAGCGGCGCCGGACATATACAAAGTGAAAACGTTTACGGAAAAACCAAACCTTGATCTGGCCAAAACGTTTTTAGCGAGCGGAGATTTTTTATGGAATGCGGGCATTTTCACATGGAAGATCAAAAACATCCTCACTGCATTTGAAAAATTTCTTCCGGAGATGTATGATGTGTTTTCTTCTGAAAAGGAAAAATTCAATACACCCGATGAAGAACAGGCGATCGCTGAAATTTACCCGCAATGCACCAATATTTCCATTGATTTTGGTATTATGGAAAAAGCAGAGAATGTTTATGTAATTCCTGCTTCATTTTCCTGGAGTGATCTGGGTACATGGAACAGTGCCTGGGAGAATATGCCGCATGATTATCTTGAAAATGCAGTTGCAGGAAATCAGGTGGTAACTGTGGATGCTACTCGCAACATGATCCATGTTCCGGAAAATAAGCTTGTACTCATACAAGGGCTGGAAGATTACATCGTGGTAGATACCAATGATGTTTTACTCATTTGTAAGAAAGAAAAAGAACAGGAGATAAAAGAATATGTGGGTGATGTAAAGCGCAAAAAGGGCGACAGATTCCTGTAAATTTATAAGTCCATGCAGCATCGACTGCATTTTAAGAAACTATGTCGCCAATCCCGCTGCATAATATCCTCTTCCTTGATATTGAAACAGTATCGCAGCACCATCACTATAAGGATATGCCACAGGAGTGGAGAGATCTTTGGGACATAAAGGCTGCATTCCTTTTACGCAATAAGATTGATGAAACACCCGAAAGTGTTTATGATCGCGCGGCGATCTATGCAGAATTCGGAAGAATAATTTGCATCAGTTGCGGATTCATTCCTCCCAATTGTCCTGAAAAGAAGATCACCATCAAATCTTTTTATGGCGATGATGAAAAAACAATTCTCTACCAGTTCAATGACATGCTTTCGCGATGGGCAGTTGACAACACCAAATATTTATGTGCGCACAATGGAAAGGAATTTGATTTCCCGTATTTGTGCAGGCGCATGGTTGTAAACAATCTGCCGATTCCCGGCATTTTGCAGCTTTCAGGCAAAAAACCATGGGAAGTAAATCACCTCGACACACTGGATCTATGGAAGTTTGGTGATTATAAAAATTATACAAGTCTAAATTTGCTTGCACACACATTAAATGTACCGACCCCAAAAGATGATATCGATGGAAGCATGGTCGGAAATATTTACTGGAATGAAAAAGACATTAACCGCATCGTACATTATTGCCAGAAGGATGTGATCACTGTGGCGCAGGTGTTTTTGAGGTTACATGGGGAGTCGCAGATACGGGAGGAGCATATTGAGATTAAAGGAGCTGGTTAGATGGGAGTCAATAGTGAATGGGAGAGGTTGATTCGGAGAGTTATTATTTATTCGTAAAGCCCAAGGTTTGGTGAAAAGTGAAGGGTGAAAAGTGAACTTTAGTTCGAACAGTGTTTTGTTTTAATATATAGTTCTTAATGGGAATACTGAATAGTTGAGTTGTATTCGAATAGTAGTTGCTTATTCGGAAAATGATTCTAAATGAAATTGCAAATTTTTTGATTGTTCGATCGTGTAAACAATGGTCGATCTAAACTCACCTATTCACTATTGACTTTTATCACAACCTTAATTACGGGGTGAATGGCAAAAACGTTTTTCATATGAACAAGCGACAGAATTTCTCCTCCGACGCCAAATGGGAGGACATCGTGGGCTACAGTCGCGCAGTAAGAGTTGGAAATGTGATTGAAGTAACGGGAACAATTGCGACTGATGATAGCAGCAACCTGGTTGGTGGGGATGATGCATATGCTCAAACAAAACATGTGATTCAAAAAATTGAAAGCATTTTAAAAAAAGCCGGTGCATCACTTGAACATGTTGTTCGTACAAGGATGTTTGTTACCGATATTTCAAGATGGGAGGAATATGGTCGGGCGCATGGAGAATTTTTTGGGACGATCAAGCCGTGTACAACAATGGTGGAAGTGAGTGCGCTGATCGAACCGGGTTACCTGATCGAGATAGAAGCAACCGCAATCATACCATAAAAAATTATATGTGGGAAGAGACAGACAATACGCTGCATAAAAAATTTACATTTAAAGATTTCAGCGAAGCTTTTGCATTCATGACGCGTGTGGCCTTTGAAGCTGAGAAAATGGATCATCACCCGAGATGGACGAATGTCTGGAATACGGTTGAGATCTGGCTCAATACACACAGCGCCGGGAATGTGGTTACTGACAAGGATAAAAAACTTGCGCAGAAGATCGACGCGTTGAGCTGAGTTGTAAATTGTATCGTTCACATGCAGATTACCGACACCATACTCATGGTGCGGCCGGCATCATTTGGTTATAATGCCGAGACCGCAGCCAATAATTATTTTCAAAACGAGCCCGGCGGATCAGGCAATTCCATCCAGCAACAGGCATTACACGAATTCGACCAGATGGTTGACACGCTCAAACAGCATGGCATTTCTGTGGTTGTAATTGAGGATACAAAAGAACCTTCAAAGCCCGATGCCATTTTTCCAAACAACTGGCTTGTAACAACACCCTCAGGTACACTTGCGATATTTCCCATGTTTGCTTCCAATCGTCGCCTGGAAAAACGCGATGATATTTTACACATGTTGCGCGATCAATTTGAAGTAAGCAATTTCCAGGATTGGTCAGAGTTTGAAGTTGATGCAAAATACCTCGAAGGAACAGGCAGCATGGTGTTCGATCACGATCATAAGATCATTTATGCGTGTCTTTCACCAAGGACTGATATTTCTGTGCTCAACAAATTTGCAGAAGCCAATGGATATCGAGCTTTTACATTCATGGCAACAGATAAAAAAGGAAGACCGGTGTATCATACAAACGTGGTGATGGCACTTGGCGAAGACGTTGCGGTGGTTTGTGTTGAAGCTATTGAAGAAGAAACAGAAGCATTCGCACTGTGCCAGTTAATTAGTACTTCAGGTAAAACCGTTGTGCCCATTACACGCGATCAAATGGAATGTTTCGCAGGCAACTTGCTCGAAGTAAAAAATAACAAAGGTTTGAAATTTCTTGTGATGAGTAAATCTGCGTATGAATGCCTTTCAACAGACCAGGTGCTCGAATTGGAGCAGGCATCGTTTGCGGAATTGTTGCCGATTCCTGTTCCGACGATTGAATCCGTGGAAGGAGGCAGTGTAAGATGTATGATGGCGGAAATCTTTCTTAGAAAAAGATAATAATCGATATGCGATTGTTAACTGTCTTTTATTTAGTCTCTTTAACAACATGTTTTTTTCGATGTTCTATTATT
Organism: uncultured Chitinophagaceae bacterium; assembly: GCA_964499155.1. Lineage (GTDB taxonomy): Bacteria > Bacteroidota > Bacteroidia > Chitinophagales > Chitinophagaceae > CAZCKF01. The sequence continues at coordinate 11,146 of CAZCKF010000012.1, read as the reverse complement.
TCTGATTCCATAAAGGATGCTAAACTCAAATGTTATGATAAAAAGCTTAATGAATTAAAGATTAGTGAAGCTTATGAAAATTTGATGATTCAGTTTCGTGACACATTTAAAATTATGAGGGCAAATACAGTGCTTTTTGGTGTTCCAGAAGTTGTTGAAAACAAAATTGACGAGGCAATCTTTTTTAATAAGGAAAAAACAATGTGTTTATTACTCGTATTAGAAAGAGATAATCCTAATGTAATGTTCGGTGGTGCTAGGATCATACATGGTTTTCGAATTCAACAAAATTGGTCTTTCGAAGTTGGTATGCATAAAAGTTTCGAGAATGATTATTTCGAACTGTACTCTGATAATTCCTTTGAAAATATCTCAAAGATTGCTCGGGCAAGTGTTATGACGGACGGTGCGGTCGATATACAAGGTTGTGAAATTGATGAGTATTACTGGTTTACTCAAATGCTAGATTGATTTTTTCTAATACAGTTAAATGAATAAGAAATCCTTTTTAGTATTGATTTCTTTCTGCTGGGCTTACTTTTAATCATGCTACAAGAAATCAAGCTCACACAATTTGCTCACGGTGGAGGCTGTGGTTGCAAGATAGCTCCTCAGGTTTTGCAACAAATACTTTCAGCAGTTCCGCAAGGAAAATCTTTTGAAAAATTACTTGTTGATGCCGGCACAAGCGACGATGCTGCAGTATATGAATTAGATGAAAATAATTTATTGATCTCCACCACAGATTTTTTTACACCGGTAGTCGATGATCCATTTCATTTCGGACAAATTGCTGCAGCCAATGCGATAAGCGATGTTTATTCTATGGGTGGCCGGCCCTTGATGGCAGTTGCCATTCTTGGATGGCCTGTTGAAAAAATTCCTGTTGAAGTTGCAGCAAAAGTTCTTGAAGGTGGTAAATCAATTTGCGAAAAGGCAAATATTCCGCTCGCTGGTGGTCACAGTATCGATACCAGTGAACCCATTTTTGGGTTAGCAGTTACGGGAATTGTCTCGAA
>CAZCKF010000012.1:0-10082 GCA_964499155.1 uncultured Chitinophagaceae bacterium | reverse complement strand
GATTGAACAAATGACAACACTGAATGAAATCGGCGCCAAGCTTGGTGAGTTGGAAAGCATTCATGCAATGACGGATGTTACCGGCTTTGGATTCATTGGTCATTTAATTGAAATGGCTGATGGAGCCAATCTTTCTGCAGAAATTTATTATTCACTTGTTCCGAAAATGGAGAATGTCGATATCTATTTGAAGCAAAGAATTGTACCCGATGCCACCTATCGCAATTGGAACTCTTTCAGTACAAAGGTGCATTTTGAAAAAGGTGTTGATGTTATGGAGGCATTCAACCTGCTTCCTGATCCGCAAACCAATGGTGGGTTATTGTGTGCTGTTGATGAAACTGCAATTGAAGAAGTAAAAAAACTATTCGGCGAGAATGATTTGCAAAAGTTTGCGATGCCAATTGGCAGGTTTTTGAAAAAGATAGAAAAAACGGTTGTTGTAAAAATTTAAGTCGCCAACTGAGGAGAAGTTATTTTATAAATGATATGAGTGTGGATAATCCATTTCAAGTATTAGTTAACGAAAAACTGAGCAGTGTTGTCTTTGTAATGGATTATTTGCAGCTTGATTTCGATGGGAATAGGCTATCATGTTATGAGTGGCCCACGATTGTTCTTTCAAATAGCAAATTTTTATTCGGTCATGCAGAATATAGAAATGCATTATGTTCTAGGATCGCAAAAGAAGTAAATAACACAACCTTAATTGATGATGAAATTTTCGAAATTGATTTTGGTGCTGGTATGCAAATAAAATTTGACCTTAAAAATGCTATGGACGAAGTAATTTTTTTTACACCTTCAGAGGGTAACTGGTCCTCTATTTAAGGAATGTATGATTCTTTCCGCCTCGTCTCGCGCAGCGGATGAGGCGAAGAAAAGCAAAATTGTGCCTGTTTTTCACCCTGATTGTATTGCAGCTTTCCTGGACCACTTGGAAATATTCTCGGAATACATATCTTAACAACTTCAAATCCCGCCCAATAATCTCCACTGTCATTTTAAAATTTAAAACGAATAAAAATGAAGAAGGTTTTTTTTCTCGGTACAATGCTGGCCGTTTTAGTTAGTTGTAACAATGATGCAACGACTACGGAAACAGACCTGGATTCCAATTCAAAAACAACTGCAAGCGATTCCCAAGAGAGCAGGGAAGAAAGAAACAAACAAGCTGCCATTTCAAGTCTAAAGGGATTCGAATCCCGGGACGCGAACGTTATTTTAAAAGATGCAGCACCTGACGCAGTGGATTATGGAGACGGAAACATGCCTCCAACGAAGGGTCTTGATAGTATACGTGCAGGTTTGTCCGGTTGGCTTAGTTCAATCGAAAGCATGTCATATAGTGATTTGAATGCGGTTGCAGACGGTGACTATGTATTTGTATATGCAGTCTGGAGTGGTAAGTATGCAAATGATTTCATGGGAATGAAAACAAAAGGTAAATCCTATAAAGTGCATGATGTTGACATTTTCAAATTCAACAACGACGGGAAAATTGTAGAGCATAGATCGGTTCAGTCGAATGCAACCTCAATGGCTCAAATGGGTGTTCAACCACCTCAGTAGTTTGCACTTCTCTGATTTTTTTACGCCTGCCATTTTTATTATTTAATGGCAGGCGTCTTTGTTTTGGGAATATTAAACAGAGTTTTGTTGGTGAAAACACCGACACTTCCAGGTTACAGACATTACTCGTGGGAGTGAATTGGTTGGTGTTTTCACCAACCGGAAATGGAAAAATGTTTCCGCCGCTGTTTGTGTTATCACAAACAGCCAGAACTTTCATTTGAATTTATTTAGGCAAAGAAGTCAATATCTTATCAATCGCTGGTTTTCTCACCGAGAAGTGATTTGCATAATCAATGATCTCGTATTTCAGCGAAAGCTGTTTGTATTTTCTCGAAAGGAGTGCTGATTCGAATTTTCGCGTGGAGGACAAAACTTTATTGAACACTTCGAGTGATCCGGCATACATGCTGATGTTTGCCTTCAACTGCTTTCCTGAAGCATGAATTTTTTTTTCAATCTTCAGCAATTCCTCATGATTGGCCCATACTGAAGGACTGATTGCAAAGAATGTATCGAAGAGCTGATCGTTTTGTAATGCAGCGTAAAGTGCAAAGCAACCGCTGAAGGAGTGACCAATGAAATATTTGTTTTGTTCATTTGGAAACCGCTTTTTGATCTCAGGAATCAATTCGGATTTCAAAAAAGAATAAAACAAATGTGCGTTTCCAAAATCCTTGTTCTTGTATCCTCCTGCATCGGATGGTAAAAAATCCCGCTGTCTTTTTTTCTCCCAGTTTCCCTGGTGACCAATGGTGATGATAATGACGTTGTCAGGGATTTCTGCCTTCCAGTCTTTATTGGTGCCGATAACATATTCACCCATGCCAATGGTTCCATCGGCAACAAAAACATGATGGTATTTTTTATCAGGAGAGTAATTGTCAGGCTTTCTCACCTGGATCTTATAGGAATCGTTTGTGTAAGTGGAATGAATGTCAAACGATTCCGGCGTAGAAAAAACCTGAAGAATAAATAAGACGAATGAGATCATTTATTTTTTTCTCCTGAAAACGATCGCAGCATTTTTTTGCATGTCTGCACTGAATCGTACCTGGTAGGTGTCCACTCCATCCCGAATGATCAGCAAACCTGTATTGGGCGGAAGCGTTCCCAGGTTCTCAGCATAGAGCACGAGCTCAAGCGAATCTGTTTCTGGTGAAATATAAATCGTTTTTTTCGTAGCTGCTTCTTTCAGCTTTTGCTTGTCAAGAATATTCTGGCCATTTAAAAACACACTCACCGTATCTCCGTCTACAACACCATTATCATACAATGTCAGCATCAGGCTGTCGCTGCTGAAAGTAAGTTGCTGAATGGTTTCGTTTTTCCTGGCGGCTACTTTTGCAGGTGGTACAGCAGCTACAATTACAGGCTTGGGAGTTTCCAACACAGGCTTAGGAGTTTCCAACGCAGGCTTAGGCTCCACTTTAATTTCCTGTTTTACCACTGCTGGCGTTTCTGTTTTAACTACAGGTGGCGCTGTTTTTTGAATCGCCGTTTCCTGTCTTTGCCTTGGTTGTTCGTTTATAATTTTCTTTTCCTGCACAGGAGGTTTTACAACTTCATTTTTTACAATCACTGGTTCAGCATTGGGTTCAACAACCACCGGTTTTTCATAAATCGGAATATTCACTTTAGCCGATTGTTTTGCAACTGATCTTGCAACAGTATCAGATTTCGTTGGAACAATAATCGCCTTAACAGGAGCCGAAGCGGCTGAAGATGTTTTCGTATTTACTTCTCTCACCTGGATAGGTTTTCCCGCCAGCGCTTCGCGCTTTGCTTTTTTCTCTTCCTGGTAGAATGGAACATTTTCAGCAAGACCTAATTCTTCAAGATGCGGAAGCAAATGTGAGATCGTGTAATCTTTTTCTTCCGACATCGCCATCGATCCGGAGAGAGAATAATATCTTTTTGTTTGTGTTGTTTCCCATTTACCATCAAGACTCCATGAACTGTCTTGTTTATTGAGTCTGAATGTATTGATCTGCCGCACGCCCTTTGCAGGCTTCTCAGGAAAATTATGGACTTCGATATAATCATCTTCAACGATCCAGATTGAATCTTTTCGAGTTGCCTTCATTCGCTTCACGCTGTAATAAAAAGTATCGTTGCTGATAAAAGTTGTGTAAGAATAGCCAGTCACCTTACCCTTATATTCACTAAGAGCAAGTTCATAATGCTGTTCTTTTTTTGTGGAATCGTTGATGAGGGTACCGGTCCAAAAGCCGGTAAGTTCCTGTGCATCAAGTGCGCATGGCAGAATAAGGACGAGGATCAGTTTCAGGGTTCTCATGGATAGCAGTTTCCGGCAGCAGCCTCCTGGCATTCACACTGCCCACATTTTCAAAGGATATTTTGGATAATAACGTATCCAGGCCGCTTCGATTGTGCAGTCCTTTCAGATACCATTTATCGTAATATTTTAGCAGGATGCGAAAAGCACCCTGAAAATCATCCTTTTCAAGAAAATCTACCGTGTTTTTTGCTTCAAGTCCCCCTAATCTTTCTCGAATCCGGCCAACTGCCTCAATCATTCGCTGTTTATCAAGTGTTCCGTATTCCTGTACCAGGTGATCAAGCCTGCTTTCAAAAGGAATATCAATAAATGAAACAGGCGCCTTTCTCATACTCGCCCAAAATGCATTCGGAATATTTACATGGCCAATTCTCTGGCTTTCATCTTCGAGCCAGATACGAGACCCTGGTTCCAGGTTTTCAATTGCCTGTTTAAGTTTTTGCGCAAGAAGATTTTCAAACATTTCCTGTCCTGGTTGTGATGGCATTCCAATATTGCCAAATGCGGAACCTTTATGTTTTGCCAGATCTTCAAGATCAATGATTTGCTCACCATGTCTTGACAACGACTGCAGTAATTCTGTTTTTCCACTGCCAGTGTACCCTCCAATTAACGAAAGAGGATATTCGTTTTCGAAAAGTGACAATACGTAGTTGCGATATGTTTTATATCCTCCCTCCAGCCTGTACACATCAAATCCATACAAGCCAAGCAACCAGCTAATCGCGCCAGAACGCATTCCTCCTCGCCAGCAATAAACTAAAAGTGTTTTTGAGTTGCCATTCCCTTGATCAATTTTTTCAACCTCTTCAACAATGCCACGCATTTTTGGTCCAAAAAACTCAAGACCAATCTTAATAGCCTCTTCTCTGCTTACTTGTTTGTATGCAGTTCCAACCTTAGCTCTTTCTTCATCATTAAAAAGTGGAATGCTGAATGCACCAGGAAAATGCGCATGAGTATATTCTGCAGGTGAACGTACATCAATTACCGGAGTACTTTTTGCACGCGAAAAAAAATCATTGATTGAGATTGTATTAACTGGCATTTTATAAAAGAATCACCACCAATTATTTCACAATAATGCATTGAGGCATTATCTATTAATTTCTCGAAAAAATGAAACCAGTTTCTGTTAGAACGACTCTTCGAAAATCCAAAATCCAAAATCCAAAATCAAAAATTGAATCATCCGTTCATCGATGCAAGGAACTCCTCATTACTCTTCGTACCTCTCATTCTCTTCAACAATTCATTCATCGCTTCTTCTGTGTTCATGTCGGTAAGAAATACGCGAAGCAAATTCATACGCTGGAGTACATCTCTTTCAAGCAATAGATCATCTCGGCGTGTTGAGGATGCTGTGAGATCGATTGCAGGGAAAATTCTCCTGTTGGCAAGACGCCTGTCGAGCTGTAATTCCATGTTACCGGTTCCTTTGAATTCTTCAAAGATTACCTCGTCCATTTTGCTTCCTGTATCGATCAATGCTGTTGCGAGAATTGTAAGAGATCCTCCGTTTTCAATCTTTCTGGCAGCACCAAAGAATTGTTTTGGCTTTTGCATTGCATTGGCTTCAACACCACCTGATAAAACTTTACCAGATGCAGGTGCCACTGTATTGTGCGCACGTGCAAGACGTGTGATGGAATCGAGAAGGATACACACATCATGGCCGCATTCTACAAGACGTTTTGCTTTTTGTAACGCAATGGTCGAAACCTTTACGTGCTTTTCTGCTGGTTCATCAAATGTGGATGCAATTACTTCTGCACGTACACTGCGTTCCATATCTGTAACCTCTTCAGGTCTTTCATCCACGAGAACGATCATCAGGTAACATTCAGGATGATTTGCTGCAATTGCATTTGCAACTGCTTTCAACAACATCGTCTTACCTGTTTTTGGTTGGGCTACGATCAATCCACGCTGACCCTTTCCGATGGGTGTAAAAAGATCCATGATCCGCGTGCTGTAATTGTTCGGCTCAGTGAAAAGATTCATCTTTTCAAATGGGAACAAGGGAGTGAGGTAATCAAACGGTACACGATCGCGAACTTCTTCAGGAGATTTATTATTGATGGTCTCAACCTTCAGCAAGGCAAAATATTTTTCACCTTCTTTAGGCGGGCGCACAGAACCATTAACGGTATCACCCGTTTTTAATCCAAACAATTTTATTTGGGAAGGAGAAACATAAATATCATCGGGTGATGATAAATACATATAATCCGATGAGCGCAAGAATCCATATCCATCAGGCATCATTTCGAGTACGCCCTCTGCTAAGATTACTCCATCAAATTCAATATTGAAAACCTGGTCCCTGCGCTGCGGGTATACTTTATTTTGTTGTTGCTGGTGTTGCGGTCTTTCAGGTGCCTGGTGTTGTTCCTGTTCCTGCTGCGGTTCCTGCACATTACCAGATTGTGGCTGTTGCGGGTGTTGTTGTGGTTGTTGAGCAGTCTGCTGCTGATTCAATTGCACAGGCGCTTGTTCTTCCTGTTCTACTTCTTCTTCTCCGTCTTCTTCAGCCGGTTTTCTGCCACGTTTTTTTATCAAAGGTTTTTCCTGCTCTTTTCGTGATGCAGGGGTCGCTGATTTTCTAACTGGTTTCTTGTCTTCCTTTCCACCTGATTCAACCAGAGCTTCTTCTGTTGAATTTCCTGTTGTTGTTTTTACAACACGCTTTCTTTTTGATTTGTCGTCGGTTGAACCTGTCTTTTCACTTGCCATGACTGCTTGTTTATCTAGGATCTTGTAAACAAGTTCCTGTTTATCTAATTTTTTTGGGTTTTGAATTTTGAGTTGCTCAGCAATGTCTAGCAGCTCAGGAACGAGCATGTCGTTCAATTGCAGAATATCGTACATAAAGAAGCTTGAAGTTTAACACTGCCCTAAATCGCCAATCGGTCGATTGGTAAAAGATTTGAGTTTATGTTGAATGGAATTTGAAAATACTGATGAGCTAACAAAAGGGGAACTGAACTTATCAGCTTTTATCTGCTGCAATGATACGGCTTAATCGCCAAAAGCCAAAATTTTGGAAAGGCTGCATCTGACACGTTTTATGCTTTAAATCGCTTGTCCCACAGCACATGCTATCTTTGCCGCCTCAAAAAAAGGATATGTTCAATCGCAGGGTAAAGATCAAGGACCTGCTGGCTGCTGAGCCGGTAAACCAGGAAGTTACTGTCATGGGATGGGTGCGCACATTTCGGAATAACCAGTTCGTGGCCCTTAATGATGGATCAACCAATACAAACCTGCAGGTTGTTCTGGAGCTTGGAAAGTTCGATGAGGAGCTCTTGAAAAGAATTACCACCAGTGCTTCACTTAAAGTAATGGGAAATGTAACGCCATCACTGGGCAAGGGACAAAAAATTGAATTAAAGGCCACGACTGTCGAAATTCTCGGCGATTCGGATGCTGAAAAATATCCGCTGCAACCCAAAAAACACAGCCTCGAATTTTTACGCGAGATCGCTCACCTTCGTTTTCGCACCAATACATATGGTTCTGTATTTCGTGTAAGACACACGCTTGCATTTGCAGTGCACAGGTTTTTTCATGAAAAGGGTTTTGTTTACATGCACACCCCCATCATCACTGCTTCAGATGCAGAAGGTGCGGGCGAAACTTTTCGTGTTACCACACTTCCTTTTGATAATCCTCCACGAGATAATAAAGGAGCTATCAATTTCAAAGAAGATTTTTTTGGTAAGTCAACCAACCTAACCGTTAGTGGACAATTAGAGGGTGAATTGGGTGCCACAGCATTTGGTGAGATCTACACCTTTGGTCCAACCTTCAGGGCAGAAAATTCCAACACAGCCAGGCATCTTGCAGAATTCTGGATGATAGAACCCGAAATGGCCTTTTTCGATCTCGAGGACAATATGAACCTTGCCGAAGAATTTATCCGTTACATTATTAAATATGCAATGGATAATAATCGCGAGGACCTGGAATTTCTTGCACAACGACAGGATGAAGAGGAAAAACAAAAGCCGCAGAATGAAAGAAGTGAAATGGGGTTGCTTTCAAAACTTGATTTTGTAGTGAATAACGATTTTCAAAGACTCACTTATTCAGAGGCGATTGATATTTTAAAAGAAAGCAATCATAACAAGAAAAAGAAATTTCAATACGAGATAACAGGCTTTGGAATGGATCTGCAGAGCGAACATGAACGTTATCTTGTTGAAAAACATTTTAAAAAACCAGTTATACTGATTAATTACCCCAAGGAGATCAAGGCATTTTACATGCGTCAAAATGAAGATGGAAAAACAGTAGCTGCCATGGATATCCTGGCTCCAGGCATTGGTGAAATTGTCGGAGGCTCTCAACGTGAAGAAAGACTCGACAAACTTGAATCCCGCATGCGGGAAATGAAAATCCCGGTTGAAGAATTATCCTGGTATCTCGACACGAGAAGATTTGGTACTGTTCCTCACGCCGGATTCGGTCTCGGTTTTGAAAGACTTGTACAGTTTGTAACCGGCATGTCGAATATCAGGGATGTGATTGCGTTTCCGAGGACACCGGGTTCCTGTGAGTTTTAAAAACGCTAATGAACGCTAATTAAAGCTAATTGACGCTAATTCAATCTCTCAACAAAGATTCTTACGTGTCTCCAACAGCTAAAAGCCAACAGCCAACAGCTCTCCCTCTCTCTTCATCTCTCATGAATACACATGATTGGCACATGCGATTCGAAAACAAGTTTGCGTGTATGTGATCTGCGGAAAAGCGTATCGAGTAAACGTTGTTTGCGTGGAATGGTAATTAACAGATCGAGATTATGCTTTTCCGCAAATTCATTGATACCATCTTCTACATTTTCATTTTGAATGGTATGATATTGTGGATTCAACCCTTGCAGCAATCGATGAAGAATTTCTGACTCTCTCTCCTCATCCTTTCTGTGTTTTCCATGGTCAACATTTAGAACATGCAATTCTGCATTGAATGTTTTCACCATTTCAATAATATTCGGTGTTGGTGTTGTGTCGAGTACCTGGCGAAAATCACAGGCGAATCCGATTTTTCCAATGGGTTTGTATAATGTACCTGGAGGAACAATGATCACAGGCCATGTAAAATCACGAATGACAGTCAGTGCTGTGCTGCCAAAAATTATTCTTTCAACTTCTGATGAACCCTTCGTTCCCATGATAATGGCAAAGGGTTTTACTTTCCTGCAAAGCGATTCCAGTTCATCAACAATGTTGCCTCTTCTTACTTCTGTTTCAACTGGGACGTTGCCAATACGTATGTGTAAAATGGATTTTTTTAATTCTTCAATTTGTTCAACTGCATCATTATGCAATTCTTCATTGGTGACCTGGTTCACTGGTACATCCGACATGGTCACTGGTATCTGGTAAACATGAAACAACAGCACCTCTGCCTGAATATGATTGGCCATATTTAATGCATAATGAATAGCATTTTCGGAAACAGGGGAGAAATCTACGGGGACAACGACGGTTTTCATTGTACAAAAGTTAATTAAAATACACGGATTAAGACGAATTACACGGATAGGCTCAAAATTATTGAAGGAAAGGTCCAGGATACAAGTTCCCAGGCAGGGAAAATGATAACATAAAATTTCATATGTCATTTACTTTGTCGAAAACTTTTTTCTTTCTCAATTTTGATGTTTATACGAGTATATAAAAAAATAATCGAAGCTCTTTATGAGTGTATAACCTTTTTCCTGCTGAAGTTTTTCATGTTCTTTAGTGTTCGCCACTCGGAAAAAATCAAATCCAGGATTGGTGCTGTCTGCTGTATAGGCTGAATAACCGGGATGTCCATTTAATATCGCAACCCATCTTACATGATCATTTGAAGAAACGACTGGAATCTTCGATCGTTCAGTCGGGGGTACAGTGGATGAAATCCATTTTGCGACCTGCTCGATCGTTTGTTCATTTAATTTAACTGCACGTTTCGCATTGAAATCACTTGCAATTTTTATGCTGAATAGAAGTCCATGCAAGGAAAAAACAACCATTAAAAGAAAAAGTGGAACGGTTAAGAATCTATAGATCCTCGATTTGCTTTTTTTGAAAAAGAGAAGAATAATAACGAGTTGCAAAGAGATCAATGGGAGCATAAATGAACGACTTTCGGAAATATACGTCCATATACGTCCATCAAAATAAGTAATGATTTGTCGAGTTATCGAAAGAAA
>CAZCKF010000011.1:10450-17460 GCA_964499155.1 uncultured Chitinophagaceae bacterium | reverse complement strand
TGTGATGTTGAAATATTTTGCAATACCCCGGTTTTTTCATTGCATGAAATAAACGCAAGCATCAGAAGAGGAACAGCCAGTTTAAGAGAAAGGCGGAAAGACATAGAATGGTTTAGAGCATTCACGGGGATACAAAATTTAGTGTAAAATACGCGAAAACACTGAAAAACATAGGGTTTGCGCCCGTGTTTCAGCCCAATAAAACGGGGTTTGAGCGCAAAATATTGCCCCCGCCAATTACATCATCACCTTCATAAAAAACAGCACTTTGACCGGGTGCAATGCCTTTTGCATTTTCATAAAACTTCACCTGTATGACTTCGCCATTGGGGTAAAGGTTTGACATGGTGCCGCTGTCACGGTACCTGATTTTCGTAACAGCTTCCATTCCAGGGGTAATACGATCGTATTTGATCATATTGATTCTTCCAACCTGCATTTCATTGCGGTCGAGATCTGCTTCATCACCCAGCACTACCGTATTGTCATCGGGATTGATACCTGTGACATACACAGGCTTTCCGAATGTTATATCGAGCCCCTTGCGTTGACCAATGGTATAAAAAGGATATCCTTTATGTGTTCCAAGAATGTTTCCGTTTTTGTCAATAAAATGACCGCCCGACACTTTTTCTTCAAGACCATCCACTCTGCGTTTCAAAAAACCGCGGTAATCATTGTCGGGAACAAAACAGATCTCATAGCTCTCTGATTTTTTTGCCAGTTCAGGATAACCGTAGTCATGCGCCATCTGGCGAATCTGCGTTTTCCTGTAACCTCCAAGAGGCAACAGTGTACGAGCAAGAAGATCCTGTTGTAAACCCCAGAGTACATAGCTCTGGTCTTTCGTTTCATCAATCGCTTTGCTGATCACAAATCTACCATTGTCGTGCTGCCTGATTTTCGCATAATGTCCAGTTGCAATAAAATCACAATTCATCGCATCAGCTCTTTTCAGCAATGCTCTCCATTTGATGTGCGTATTGCAAAGCACGCAGGGATTCGGGGTTCTTCCCGCTAAATATTCATCCACAAAATTTTCAATCACAAAATCACCAAACTCCTCGCGTATGTCCAAAATAAAATGAGGGAAGCCGTGTTGAACTGCAGCCATGCGTGCATCATTGAAGCTGTCTACATTACAACAACCCGTTTCTTTTTTTCCTCCGCCGCTATGAGCATAGTCCCAGGTTTTCATAGTAATGCCCACTACCTCATAACCTTCGTCATTCAGCATCAACGCGGTGACGGTACTGTCGATACCACCGCTCATGGCAACTAAAACTTTTCCTTTACGGCTCATTTTGATGAAGCGGCAAATTTACCGAAATAGGATTAAAGGATTGGTGAAGGATTGACAGGATTAAGGATAAATTGGATTGGTTAAGGATTACAGGATTTGTTAGGCATAAGGCCTGACAGATCTCATCCATCGAGTAATCCTGTAAATCCTTAACCAATCCTGTCTATCCTGCATTAAATTCAACCTCTACAACAATCACATGCACATGAAACTTAGCCTGTTATTCGCTTTATTGTTCAGTTTACCGGTTCTGGCCCAGGATCTCAGCTATTATTTGCCAAAAGATGTGAAATATGATCCGGCGATCCCGAAACCAAAGGATGTTATTCATCATGAAGTTGGTGAATGGCATGTAACACACGACAGGCTAGTCAATTATATGTATGCGGTTGCAAAAGCAAATCCATCACGAATCAAATTGGAACTGATGGGTTATTCCTACGAACAGAGACCGCAGGTTCTGCTGATCATTACTTCACCACAGAATCACCAGCGTCTTGAAGAGATCAGAAAGCAACATGTTGCCCTGACTGATCCGCAACAATCTGCAAATTTGAATACATCCAATATGCCGGCAGTTGCATGGATTGGTCATTCGATTCATGGAAATGAACCAAGCGGAGCGAATGCATCACTGGTAAGTGCATATTACCTGGCGGCAGCACAAGGACAACAGATCGATGATCTGTTAAATAATGTGGTTATTCTTTTTGACCCTTCATTCAATCCTGATGGTTTGCAAAGGTTTTCTACATGGACAAATCAGCATAAATCAAAAACGCTTGTTACTGATCCAAATTCGCGTGAGTTTAATGAAGTGTGGCCTGGAGGAAGATTTAATCATTACTGGTTCGATATCAATCGTGACTGGTTGCCTGCTGTTCATGTCGAAAGCCAGAACAGGTTGAAGTGGTTCCATCTCTGGAAACCAAACGTATTGACTGACCACCATGAAATGGGAAGCAATGCAACATTTTTCTTTCAACCCGGTGTGCCTGCACGTACAAATCCATTAACGCCTGCAGAAAATCAAACCATAACTGCAGAGATAGGAAAATTTCATGCAAAACATCTTGACAGGATTGGTTCACTTTATTTTACCAAAGAACAATACGATGATTATTATTATGGGAAAGGTTCAACCTATCCTGATGTGAATGGAGCGATCGGTATTTTGTTTGAACAGGCATCCAGCCGTGGACATGCACAACAAACAACTGCGGGACTGCTTACATTTCCTTTCACCATCAGGAATCAATTCACAACCACACTATCCACACTTGAAGCAGTGCATTCACTTCGTAAAAGACTTCTTGATTACCAGCGCAGCTTTTATCAGTCATCATTGGAAAATGCACGAAAGTTACCCACCAAAGCATATGTATTCGGTGATCCTGCAGATCCAAAACGCAGTGAAGATTTTATTACCATGCTGGAAAGACACCAGATCGAAGTATACGCGCTTGCAAAAAATATTACTGTGGGCGGAAAGAATTTTCAATCCGGTGCAGCATATGTTGTTCCCACCGCACAAAATCAACATCAACTGATCCGCGGCATTTTTGAAAAAACGACTTCATTCAACGACAGCATTTTTTATGATATTACTGCGTGGACACTTCCGCTTGCATTCGGATTGCATTACGCAGAACTTGATGCACAGCAATACAATGCAGCCCTTCTTGATAGAAGTGAACCATCTGTTGCACCAATGGAACTCGTCAAAGGTGGTCGCGCCACCTATGCATACATGGTTGACTGGAAAGGCGTGAATGCCCCTGGGTTTTTGTATGAACTAATGAATAATAATATCCAGGTTCGGCTTGCTACTGCGCCAACAGAAATTGCAACAGCACAAGGGCAAATGAAATTCACTGCCGGATCATTAATGATCCCAGTAACAATACAATCAATACCAGTCGAACGAATTCATGATCTGGTTGCAAACCTGGCGAGCAAGTACGGTGTGGTTGTACACGCACTTCAAACAGGCGCAGCAACTTCAGGAAGTGATTTGGGCAGTGCAAGGTTTCAATCCATTGCAAAACCTGTCATTGCAACCATTGTCGGAAGAGGAATCAATCCTGTTGACGCAGGAGAACTCTGGCATTTATTGGATCAGCGATTTAATATTCCAATCAGTCATCTTGAACCAGTTGTATTTAACAGTGCAGATATCAATAAATACAACACCATTGTTCTTACTGGTGGTTCATATACAGAATTAAACCGCGATAAACTACGCAACTGGGTGCAGGCCGGTGGCTTATTGATTTGTACGGAAGAAGCTGTTACATGGGCAGCACAAAATGGTATCAGCAATGTTACATTCAAACGACCACTGCCTTCCATTGACAGCACCAAACGTGCACCATACACAGATCGTGAATCACTCGAAGGTTACCAGGCATTGAGTGGAGCCATTCTCGGCGCATCAGTTGATCTCACTCATCCACTTGCGTATGGGTATACAAAACCAGTTGTGCATTTATTCAAATCGAATCGGGTGTTTATGGAAAAAAGTAAAAATCCATACGCAACACCTTTTTATTATGAGAAATCACCTCTTGTGAGCGGATGGATCAGCAGGGAAAATACTGAAGCGATAAAAAATTCAGCTGCGGTTGTTGTTAACACAGTGGGTAGCGGTCGCGTGATAAGCATTGCAGACAATCCAAACTTTCGCGCATTCTGGTTGGAAGGATCGAAGCTGATGATGAATGCGATATTTTTCGGGAGGATGATTGATGCCGGTTCTGCAAGGACGGAGTGAGTGCTTATTGGGCTGCGAGCCTTGAGCTTCGAGTTTCGAGCGCTGCTAGATGTCGAGTTGTGTTCATTTATCGAAAAATCATTTTGGGCTTTGAGCACTACTCAATACAATATAGGAGGTCTTCTACAGTTTCAAAAAATGAGAAGAAAGTATCTTCACGGAATAAGAAAGAAAAAATAGTCTGATTCAACCATCATCAAATTCATGATGACTGTTCGACCTAAAGAATCTTGAAATCTTGAAATCTTGAAATTTTGAAATTTTGAAATCTCTCTCATCAAAATATTTCTGGCTTCCCTTTTTCCTCACATTACTGGGTGTATTGATCTATGTGGTATGGTCAATGCACGATATGTACGAGGATGATTTAGAGGGAAAAGATCTTCCTGGTTCATTGAAATTAAACTGGCTTTGGAATTCTGCACAGTCTGTATTAATGAAGGCAGGTTTGCTGGTAGCTACCATTACTGCTGCAACATATTTTGCACATCGCGAGATGAAACAGCGAACATTTGATTTTAGAAAAAGCTGGATGGCTGGATTTATTGTCGCTGCTGCGGGATTCTGGTATGTTTCATTTGTTGAACCACCTGCGAATATGAAAGCGCGTGAGCAACTTGCCCGCATTATATATTTTGATCCGCTCAAAGATTCAACAGCAGAGATGTCAGGCGTTTCAGTAATGAAAAATGAACGAACCGCAACACTAACAGAATTAATGACCATGCGGGATTCGTTCAGGGTAAAAGATACAGGGCAATTGATGATGCAAAGTTTGCAGATGAGACAGTACCAGAAGTATACCCATGCGATAAATGAAAAATTCGCATTTCCATTGACGGTATTACTATTTTTCGCACTGGGATTACTCGCAGGCGTTACCATGAACAGGCTGCATGTTGTATTTGCCCTGCTCATTGATTATCTATTCGTGTTTTCCATCTGGTATTACCTGGATTCCTATTTCGAGAATCAATTAAAAAGTGCGCGCATCACCCCATTTGTAGGCGCCTTTGGTCCGCTTCTGATCTTTATTCCCATTGCCATTATATGGTATTTCCTGCTCAGAAAAATGAAGTTTCTGCGGCATTCTGAAAAGAAAAAAACGTAGCCCAAAACGTTTTTTCCACCAACATTACAGATTGTCCACACTTAGATTTGGGAGGTGGTATATATGTGTACCTTTCATTTATAAAATTGAGCACTATGATTAAAATGCAAGTAATCGGAAATCTCGGTAAAGATTGTATCGTTAATACAGTCAACGGGAAAAATGTAATCAACTTTACAGTAGCCCATACTGAAAAGTATCGTGACAGCCAGGGAAACAACCAGGAAAAAACAACCTGGGTTGATTGTGCGTATTGGACAGACAAAACTGCAATATCTCCCTACCTCTTAAAAGGAAAACAAGTATATGTTGAAGGTTTGCCCGAAGTAAGATCTTTTCAAAGAAACGATGGCACTGCAGGTGCCACGCTTAGTCTTCGTGTGCAGCAAGTACAATTGCTTGGTGGTAAAGGCGATTCAGTTGGTGGCAACAGCGGTGGATTTTCCGGCAACCAGCAGAATTCTTATCAGTCACAGTCGCAATCAAAATCAGCCGTGACATCTCCAAATGACATTACTGAACCGATCGATGATCTCCCTTTTTAATAGGATTAACAGGATTGGTGAAGGATTACAGGATCACAGAATTAGTTTGAAGCTTCTATAGGAAGCTTTTTTTATTAAAGATGCTGAATTAAATAGCCGCGCGTGTGTCCTCATACGCACAACATGTCTTTTCGGACATCAGGGAAATCCAACTATTTAAAAACTTTTCGAATTAAAAGAAATCTGAAATCTAAAATCTGAGATCTAAAATGAAAAAGCTCCATCTAAGGAGCTTTTTCATTTTATACAATCAAGTAATTTATTGTCCGCGATTCTGCGTTCCTGATTGATTGGGTGCCGGAGTAAGTATTTTCTGACTTAAAACTTTTCCTGCATTATCCAGTACAAGTTCAATAACAGCACCTGACGTATCACGCACTTGTTTCACCACCTGTCCTGCAGTATTTGTAGTTTCCCGAACAACCGGCAGATCAAGCAGTCTTCCAACTGAACGTGATGTCAGAATTCTTCCCGTATTATCTACCGTTTTTTCAATAATATTTCCTGCAGCATCTACCGTACGTTGTACTGTCTGTCCAAGTGTGTTTACTGTTTGACTGATCACACCACCGGGTTGAAGAGCAGTATTTGCAATATCGCCGACTGTGTTTACAGTGTTGTCAACAGTTTGCAAGAGACGATCCACCAGTTGTGGATTGTTTTCCAAAGTCTGTAGTGTTCTCTCTATAATGGCCCTCACATTGTCCAAGCGAACGATCAACAAAACAGTAGCCTGCACACCTTTAATGGTAAGTGTAATGCTATCTACACCCAGGTCAACACCTGCTTTGAGGTGAACAAGATTGGCGACGCGGGCATCCAATGACAGGTTTGCATAAAGTTTATGCACGCCCAATGAGATCTCATCTACAGAGACATTTGGAATGTCAAGCAAAACATCTGGTTGATCTGTTCCAACCGGATCTGCAGGTCTGAATCTGCTTTGAACAGGTTGATTTCTTTGATTTGCAGGTACATTAGTCCTTGCACCGGTCGTAGCCTGTGTATTTCTGTCACCCCTCGTAGTGGTGGGAATCGTATCTCGCTGTGCAAACGCTGATGCTACGGAAACAAGAGCTGCAATGAGCAATACCGAACTTTTAATCTTTTTCATATCCTCGCATGTTTAATTGTGTGTGTCTATAACCTTAAAATGCTTTAACACATTTTTTATGCCACGGCATTCTCGAAAATACCTCAAGGTCATTACAGTTTGCTATATTGAAATATGAAATTGATTGTTTTTCTTTTATTGATGAGCCTAACAGGCATGGGCCA
>CAZCKF010000011.1:0-10440 GCA_964499155.1 uncultured Chitinophagaceae bacterium | reverse complement strand
GTTTGATAGTTGGTGGAGGAACCGGGGGAATTGCTGCTGGTGTTCAATCGGCAAGACTTGGCAGCAATACGATCATCGTTGAACCAACCACCATGCTGGGAGGAATGCTTACTGCGGCAGGCGTTAGCTGTACCGACGGAAATGATCAGTTACCATCCGGCATTTGGGAGGAATTCCGTCAGGGATTGTACCGTCACTATAAAAGAAACAAACTGAATAGTGGTTGGGTAAGTGCGACCTGTTTCGAACCTCGTGTGGGCGACAGCATTTTTAAATCAATGGCATCTGCAGAAAAAAAACTGGAGGTCATTTATGGTTTTTACTTCGACAAACCTGTAATGAAGAATGAAAGAATTACGGGTGCTGAATTTGTCAATGCTAAAAAGGAGAGATTGATCATTGCTGCAAAAGTTATTGTTGATGCAACTGAACTGGGAGATGTATTTGATGCAGCAGGAAATCCATACGACGTGGGGATGGATGATCCAAGAGTTTCTGGGGAAAAACAGGCGAAACAAAAAAATAAGATCATCCAGGATCTTACGTGGGCAGCCGTACTAAAAGATTATGGCGTGGGTGCTAATAAAACAATTGCACGACCTCCCGGTTACGATTCAACAAAATATTTCTGCACCACTTCTGATGCGCCATGCAATGGAAAACCTTATGATGGTGACAAGAACAAAATGCTGAGTTATGGAAAATTACCCAATGGAAAATTCATGCTCAATTGGCCGCCACATGGTAATGATATTTATTTGAATGTTGTTGAATTAAAACCATTGCAACGACAGCGTGCATACCAGGCTGCAATCGATCACACACTTGGGTTCATTTATTTTATGCAAACCACATTGGGAATGAAACATATCGGACTTGCAGAAGATGAATTGAACAAGGGACTTGCATTGATCCCCTACAATCGTGAAGGAAGACGTGTTCATGGAATGGTGAGGTTCAACATCAATCATATCCTGCGTCCGTTTGAATTTCCGCTGTACCAGACTGGTATATCTGTTGGCGATTATCCTGTCGACCATCATCATGGACGATATCCCGGGCCGGTACCTCCCATTGAATTTCCTCCCATCCCGTCATATAATATTCCACTCGGAACACTGATACCTTCAAAAGTGAAAGGGCTGATCGTTGCGGAAAAAGGAATATCTGTAACAAACATTGTGAATGGAACGACGAGGTTGCAACCTGTTGTTCTACTCACAGGGCAGGCAGCAGGTGTTTTGGCAGCTTTGAGTGTAAATGAAAACAAAGATCCCCAACAAATTGCTGTACGAAAAGTGCAGGAAACATTGCTTGAAGCAAGAGCTTTCATTATGCCATATGTTGATGTGACTGTTGCATCAAGGGAGTGGACGGCTATCCAACGAGTAGGTGCATCTGGAGTAATGCGCGGACATGGTGTCTCCCAGGGATGGGCGAATAAAACATATTTCTATCCTGATTCCCTGTTAAAAGAAGGAGATCTCATTTCAAAATTTGCAAAAAACATGAAGACGATCACCTATGAGAACTTCAGTGAATTTCTTTGGAAGGAAATTGAGTTCCGGTCCACATCAGTGGTGCTTGGAAAGAAGACCCGATTTGAAACAGATTACAAGAAATACCTGGCAGACAATAAAAAAAATCCACTTGCAAATGTTACACGCCGCGATGCCGCTCATATGATTGATTATTTCGTAAAACCATTTGATGAACCAGTCGGGTTGGATGGGTCGAGAAAATAGGAAATGTTTCCCTTCCCACTAAAGCCGCTACGAAGCCAATCTTGAAATCTTTGAAATCTTTGAAATCTTTAAATCTTGAAATTTCCCTAAATTGACTCTCTCTAAAACGAATCTGCTATGTCATCAAGACGAAAATTTCTCCGTAATACAGTTACAGCCTCTCTCGCATTGCCAGCGCTGAAAGCATTTGGATTGAGTGAAGAAGAAATTGAAAAGCGAATGATCCCTTATGAGAGAAAGTATTCTCCCAATGATGTGATCAGGGTTGCGGGTATTGGAATGGGGATAATGGGTTTTGGTAATGCAAAGACAGCACTCGAATTACCAGGTGTTGAATTTGTGGCAGCCTGTGATCTGTATGACGGACGATTGGAAAGAGCACAACATGATTTTGGCGGGAAGAACCAAATTTTTACAACCAAAGACTATCGCCAGATCTTAAACAGAAAGGACATTGACGCAATCATCATTTCAACAACTGACCACTGGCACGACAAGATCAGCATTGAAGCAATGAATGCCGGCAAGCATATTTATTGCGAAAAACCAATGGTGCATCATATTGAAGAAGGACATGCTGTGATTGCTGCTGAGAAAAAAAATAAATCAATTTACCAGGTGGGCAGTCAAAGAGCGAGCAGCATTGCATTTGCAAGAGCAAAAGAACTTTTTAAAGCCGGGGAGATTGGTCAGCTCAATATGATCGAAGCCACATATGACCGGCAAAGTGCACTCGGTGCATGGCAATACACCATTCCACCTGATGCATCACCTGCAACAATTGACTGGCAGCGATACCTGGGTGATGCACCCAAGCGCCCATTTGATCCTGTAAGATTTTTCCGCTGGAGAAATTATCGCGATTATGGTACAGGCGTGGCTGGCGATCTGTTTGTTCATCTTGTAACAGGTATTCATTTCCTCACAGATTCATATGGACCATCAAGAATTTTCGCATCCGGCCAACTTGCATACTGGAAGGACGGAAGGGATGTTCCTGATGTAATGGTTGGAATTATGGATTATCCTGCAACGGACAAACATCCAGCATTCAATGTTACGCTTCGTGTAAATTTTGTAAGTGGGCAAGGTGGAACAGGTGTTACAAAACTTATCGGCTCTGAAGGGTATATCGATTTCGGATGGAACGATTTCAAATTGTACAAAAACAAAATGCCGAAAGCACCAGGTTATGGTGGCTGGGATTCGTATGAAACATTCCCGGAAAAAACGCAAAAAGAAATTGCTGCTGCATACGATGCAAAATGGTCAAAACAGGATCGCGAGGCCCCGAAATATAAACCCATCGAATTTAAAACCCCGGATGGTTATGATGATCGCAAAGATCATTTCATGAATTTCTTTGAATCCATGCGCACAAAAAAACCTGTTGTGGAAGATGCAACGTTTGGTTTGCGCGCTGCTGCGCCATGCCTGGCGTGTAATGACAGTTATTTTGCGAAGAGACCGATTAAGTGGGATCCGGTGAAGATGCGGGTGATTGGATGATGAGAGAAGCTGTTGGCTGTTGGCTATTGGCTTTTAGAGAATCGCTCCAATTGCTACGCATTTATATGAGAGCTTTGAACGATAAGATCGAAGAATCATTATTTTTTTGGACATCCTGAAATGTGAAAAGTCTACGAGACAACTAAATTCAATCAGTTTACTAGGAAGCAGTATCAAATACCTGAGACTAATTCGTGTAATTCGTTTCAATTCGTGTAATCATCCGTGTAATCATCAGAGTAATCCGTCTTAATCCGTGTTATCACATTTATATTTGTGCGATGACCTCCCAGTCCTTCTCTTACGATGATCTTTTCTCCTTTACCACTTCCATCTTAAAAAAAATCGGCTGCAATGACGCGCATTCACAAACTGCATCAGCAGTTTTATTAAGTGCAGATCTTCGCGGTATTGATTCGCATGGTGTGGCCAGGTTGAGTGGATATGTAAGACTTTGGGAAGTAAAGCGCGTTGAAACAAAGCCAAACATTCAAACAATTCATGAAACACCTTCCACTGCAGTGGTAGACGGAAACAGTGGTCTTGGTCTTGTTGTTGCACCACATGCAATGAAGATTGCAATAAATAAAGCAAAAAATGTGGGCACTGGATGGGTTTCTGTGCAGAACAGCAATCATTTTGGTATTGCGGGTATTCATGCAATGATGGCGCTGGAACATGACATGATCGGTATTGCGATGACAAATGCAAGTCCATTGGTGGCACCAACATTTTCCATTGAAAGATTACTTGGCACAAATCCAATTTGTGTTGCTATACCAGCAGGCGAGGAAGCACCTTTTGTTGCTGACATGGCAACAACGACTGCAGCAAACGGAAAACTCGAAATACTTCAGCGCAAGCGCGGGCTTGCACCACTTGGATGGATACAGGATGCAAATGGAAAACCTTCCACTGATCCAAATGAATTAAGGACTGGTGGTGCGCTTCTTCCACTCGGCGGTGATCGGGAACATGGTAGTCACAAAGGATATGCACTTGGTGCTATAGTGGATATTTTTTCAGCGATTTTAAGCGGTGCGAATTATGGACCGTGGGTCCCGCCATTTCCTGCTTATGTTCCGATGCCATCCGAACAACCCGGTAAGGGCATTGGTCATTTTTTCGGGGCCATGCGCATCGATGCATTCAGACCTGCATCAGATTTTAAATCACACATGGACAACTGGATCAAAAGATTCAGAAGTGCAAAAACAACAGAAGGCAATTCCAAAGTACTTGTACCCGGTGACCCGGAAAGAGAAATGGAAATTATTCGCAAAAAGGATGGCATTCCATTGGTAGGCCCTGTCATCGACGACTTGCGCTATCTCTCTGAGAAGTTTTCCGTCTCTATGCCTCAGGTATTATAAACTTTATTCATCTTCATGCTGTCATTCGACTTATTTTAAAATCAAATGCAGCATGTTTCAAATAAAAAACAGATCGGGACATTTGAGGAGATCAAAAATCAAAAATCAAAAACCAAAAATCAAAGCCCGTATATTCGCGACACTTTAATGGTTGGATAGACTTGTATTTATCCGTGCAATCCTAGTTTAATCCCAAAAATCCGTGTTTATTTAAAATTTCAAATTGTTGGACAGGTGAAAGTGATGAAGTTTGGCGGCACCTCCGTAGGCAAGCCGCAACGCATGCATGAAGTTGCAAATCTTGTAACAAGAGATGATGAGCCCAAGATCGTGGTATTGTCTGCTTTGTCGGGAACAACAAATGCACTGATTGAAATCGGTGAGGCCATTGCAAAAAATGATCGCAGCCAGGCAAAACATTTGATCCAGAAATTACAAGAGCATTATTACCAGTTTGTCAATGAACTTTTGCAATCACAACCAGCTCGTGAAAAAGCTGCTGCTGTCATTGCAGATCATTTTGAATTCCTGAATATAATTCTTCGCATTTCTTTTTCAGAAGCGTTGAACAAGGATATCCTCGCACAGGGTGAATTGCTTTCAACAAAATTATTCAGCATTTATCTTGAAGAAATAAATGTGGATCATGTATTGATCCCTGCACTTGAATTCATGATGATCGATCTGAATGATGAACCTCAGATTGGGAGCATTCGAGTAAAACTTTCACAGATCATTCAACAAAACAAAAAGAAAAAAATTTTTGTGACCCAGGGATATATCTGTCGAAATGCACGAGGAGAGGTGGATAATCTTAAACGAGGAGGAAGCGATTATACAGCCTCATTGATAGCTGCAGCGATCAATGCAAGTGTTTGTGAGATATGGACTGATATTGACGGCATGCACAACAATGATCCCCGGATCGTTAACAAAACCATTCCCGTAGAACAATTGAGTTTTGATGAAGCGGCGGAACTTGCCTACTTCGGTGCAAAGATCCTTCACCCTGCTTCGATATGGCCTGCGCAACAATGCCAAATTCCTGTTCGATTACTGAATACCATGCAGCCCGCAGCAAGAGGAACACTTATTACACAGGAAGCTGGAAGTGTTGGCGTAAAAGCGGTTGCTGCAAAAGACAACATCATCGCTATTCGCATCAAGAGCAGCAGGATGTTGCTCGCTTACGGGTTCCTTAGAAAAATATTTGAGGTGTTTGAAAAATACCGTACACCCATTGATATGATTACCACGTCAGAAGTGGCCGTATCTGTTACAATCGATAACAAAACTTTCCTTCCTGAAATCCTACAGGAATTACAGCCATTCGGTTCCATCGATGTTGATGAGAACCAGGCCATCATTTCAGTTGTTGGTAATGAGATCTCCCGCACACCAAATATGATTAAACGACTATTCGAATCAATCCAGGGAGTTCCGGTGCGTATGGTCTCTTACGGAGGCAGCCCACACAACATTTCTTTACTCATTCATTCAGATTCGAAGACGCAGATGTTGCAGCAGCTTAATAAAGGGATGTTCGATCTTTAAAATTTCAAAATTTCAAGATTTCAAAAATTTCAAGATTCTTACAATCGAAAAAACATGACTAAGTCGCGCATTCATTTTCTATGAATGACGAATTAAAATTTTTTCAATTAAAGAATGAATGTTCGATCTAAAGAATCTTGAAATCTGGAAATTTTGAAATCTTGAAATTAGATAACCAGCATCGCATCCCCGTAACTAAAAAATCTGTACTTATCCTTTATCGCCTTTTTATACGCCTCCATCACCAGCTCATAACCGGCGAATGCGCATGTCATGATCAGCAATGAAGTTTTTGGAAGATGAAAATTTGTTACCAACGCATCTGCGATGTTGAACTGGTAAGGAGGATGAATGAAAATATTTGTCCAGCCTTCGGATGGCTTCATCAATTTTTGTGCAGTGAAAGATGATTCGATACCGCGCATCGTGGTTGTGCCAACAGAACAGATCCTGTGTCCACCTTCTTTTGCTTTATTCACGATGCGGCATGCCTGTTCATCGATCTTGTAATATTCAGCATCCATTTTGTGTTTGCTGAGATCTTCCACTTCAATAGGGCGGAAAGTGCCGAGACCGGTATGAAGTGTAATCTCTGCAAAACGAATTCCTTTTATTTCGAGGCGCTTGATCAGTTCGCGGCTGAAATGCAAACCAGCAGTGGGTGCAGCAACAGCTCCTTCATGTTTTGCATATACAGTTTGATAACGCTCCTTATCATCATCATCCGGTTTGCGCTTGATGTATTTCGGTAATGGAGTTTCACCAAGTCTTTCCAGTGCAGCACGAAATTCTTCTTCGCTGCTTTCCCACAGAAAACGGATTGTTCTTCCGCGTGAAGTGGTATTATCAATTACTTCAGCAACCAGGTCTTCGTTGTCGCCGAAATAAAGTTTGTTGCCAACACGAATCTTTCTTGCGGGATCAACGATCACATCCCACAGGCGGTTTGGCCTGTTGAGTTCGCGCAAAAGAAATACTTCAATCTTCGCCCCGGTTTTTTCTTTTCGTCCGTACATTCTTGCGGGAAAAACCTTTGTATTGTTTACCACAAACACATCCTTGTCGTCAAAATATTCCTGGATATCACGGAAGTGACGGTTTTCGATCTGACCGGTATAGCGGTGGACCACCATCATTCTGGCATCTTCTCTTTTTTTCGCGGGGTGTTGTGCTATAAGATTTAACGGGAGGTCGAACTTAAACTGAGAAAGCTTCATGCAATACCTGATTTAAAAAGCCTATATGACGCAAACCAGGTGGTTTTCGGAATTTGAGCTCCTCCAAATCCGGTCTTACGGCACCGGGAATGGTCATAGCGGGCGGGCTATAAAGTCGGCAAAAGTAAGCGATTTGAGCTTATTCCTGTCAATTTATTATTTTCTTGCCTGCACACAATAAACCGTGGTTACAAAGGGGTTATTAACTCTTTACCGCGGATTTGGAATGCTACATTTGTCCTTTATTACCGCTGTCTCAACACTATGAAATATATTCTTATCCTGTTCTTCCTGGCTTTTGCAATTTCGGTTTCAGCTCAACGGTCAACTCCAAAAAAATACCAGAGCCTGTTCTGGGAGATCAGCGGCAATGGTTTGAAAAAACCATCCTACCTGTTCGGAACGATGCATGTGAGCAGCAAGGTTGCTTTTCATCTTTCAGATTCTTTTTATATCGGCATCCGCAACGCAGATGTTGTTGCATTGGAAACCAATCCTGAATCATGGCAGGAAGATCTTACCATGTATGATGTCACGCCAGAAAGCTATGGGTCTCGCTGGGAACGTTTTACCATTCCTTCAGATTATTTCACCATCAGGACACTTCAATTTGGACAATACGAAAAAGAACTGGAAGCCGCTCTGTACAGTAATCCTTCCACGATCAATAATCTTCTGTATCGTACTTATTCAGAAACAGCAAGTGATTTTGAAGAAGATACTTACCTGGACATGTACATCTACCAGGTGGGAAAAAAATGGGGGAAGAAGGTTGCTGGTGTTGAGAATTATGAAGAAAGCATGCGACTGATGATGGAAGCATATCGGGATGCAGCAAGTGATAAAAACCGCAAGAGCAGGAGCTTTGATTACGATGAGGGCTATGGTGCTGATAAATTACAGGAAGCATACCGCGCAGGCAATCTTGATCTTCTTGATTCCATTCATAAGCTCAACAGTTTTTCTGAAGCATTCGATGAAAAATTTTTATACAAACGAAACGATATCCAGGCTGGATCTATTGATTCAATCATGCAAAAAGGTCAATCTGTTTTTGCAGGCGTAGGTGCTGCACATTTGCCAGGTACCCGTGGTGTGATTGAGATACTTCGCAGGAAGGGTTACAAACTTCGGCCGATCCGCATGACCGCGCGAGATAGTCACCATAAGGATATTGTCGAAAAGATCCGTGTACCTGTTTCATTTCAAACGCATACATCTGAAGATGGATTTTATAAAGTAGATATTCCAGGGAAGTTTTACAAATTCACTGAAAGCGGACCGGGTGTACAGGACCAATATGCTGATATGGCGAATGGGAGTTATTACATGGTGACGCGTGTGAAAACGGGTGCAGCATTATGGGGACATACAGAATCTGAAGTGTTGCGAAAAGTTGACAGTGTTTTGTATGAGAACATTCCCGGAAAAATTCTTTCAAAAACCAATATTGAAAAAAATGGTTTTAAAGGAATTGATATTACAAACCTGACAAGAAGAGGTGATCACCAGCGATACAACATTTTTGTTACCCCATTTGAAATCATTGTTTTTAAAATGAGCGGCAATGGTGATTATGTAAAATCGGGAACAGAAGGAAAAAGATTTTTCAGCAGCATCCGGCTAAGTGAAAATAAGATCAGGACCAATGGAAAATTTCGTCCGCCCACGGGTGGATTCTCTATTTCGTTTTCATATGATCCGCATATACACAAGCATTCGAGCTGGCATTTTGAATCCATGGATCGGAACAAGGGTTTGTATACAGGTGTTGTACGTACGGATATTCACAATTACAATTTTGCGGGTGAAGACACTTTCGATCTTGCATTAATGGAAGAAAGCTTCGGAAGTTCTGCATTCATAGAAAAACAATTATCCCGTCGTCAACTGAAATTCAAAGGTTTTCCGGCGCTTGATGCAACTTACCAGCACAAGGACGGAAGCATTACTAAAACACGATTCCTTATTCGCGGGCCACATTATTATTCACTGATCACACATAGTGACAGGGAACAACAAGGGATGAACGATTTTATTGAATCTTTTGAAATAGTTCCTGTGAATTACGGTAGTGCTGAAAAGTACATTGATACGACCATTGGTTTTACGGTAATGACTCCTGTAAATCCTGATGGCAATAAAAAGAAACTAAGCCTGCCAGCAAACTACAGGTACATGGATGATGATGAAGACGAAGATGAAGACACAGAAGGTTCATTCAAAACACGCATTTTCAGCAACGATACAACCGGGGAGAAGGTCACAGTGGGACTGGTGACATATCCACGTTATTTCTTTGCAGAAGACAGTTTGTTTGATTCGCCGAATGACAGGATGCATATGTTTTCTGAAGACACGACCTGGGTGATTAGAAAACAAAAAAAGTATGTTACGAAAAACAATATTCCTGCATGGGAATTTGAATTGGGTGATGAACTGAGCAGTCGAATGATCCGAATGAAAGTATTGAATGGTGGCAGTAGTGCCATTATGGTAACCACTTCTTTGGACACACTTACATCACCTGGAACTTTTGTTACTACTTTCTTCGATTCGTTTGAACCGGGAAGCAATTTCAAATCAACGCTCGAATCCAAATCGCAAACAGAATCTTTTTTTAATGATCTGAAAAGTGCCGATACCGTTTTACGCAAGAAAGCATTGTCAGGGATTCGGGTTATAAAATTTGAGGATAAAGATTTTCCAGCGGTAAAGAGTGCAATCCAGACATTAACCTGGGATGATAAAAAATACATCGAAGCCAAAACGGCATTGATTGGGAAGTTCGGTTCGATTTCTTCAAAACAATCATCAGATTACCTGGTAGAAATATATCATGCTGCAGAAGATACGCTGCAGTTTCAACACGCAGCACTCGAAAGTCTTTTGGAACAACAGACACCTTACTCGTACAAATTGTTTTCACAGATCATGAGTGCCGAACCGCCTGTTCTTGAAACAACAAGGAACTGGTCATCCGGTAATGAGGATCTTAACTGGTATGAGAATGGTTTCCTGGGAATGTTGTTTGATTCGCTC
>CAZCKF010000010.1:0-17569 GCA_964499155.1 uncultured Chitinophagaceae bacterium | reverse complement strand
TTATTCTGGTTCTATCAGAGGATTTAGTAAACGGCCCATTTTCATGAGCAGGCGGAAGATATTAATAATCTAAGATAATCATCCCATTCAAATTTCCTAATGAATGTGCTTAATTAATATTTATATAATTCAAGCACTTACAGAAGGTTCAGATCACTAATTGACTCCCTACTTGCTAAAAGTAATCTCTTGGATGGAGTTTACCAATACCATAAAAGGGTTATTGATTAAGATTAATCAGAACATGATAGTTGTCAACAACGTCACCCTGCGGGTGTTGGTTTCTTTTTGCCCTTCGGTGTAAAAATCGCATGCATCCTCCTGCCTTCCAGTTTGGGCATGTGTTCCAAAGACCCAAATTCGGCAAGTCGTTCAGCAAATTTTAGCAGCAGAAGCTGACCCCTGTCCTGGAACTGTATGGATCTTCCCTTAAACTGGACATAGGCCTTTACCTTATTTCCGTCTTTGAGAAAATTTTCAGCATGCTTGGCCTTGAAATCAAAATCATGGTCATCGGTATTGGGCGTAAAGCGGATCTCTTTTACTTCAGAGACCTTTGCTTTTGCCTTCATTTCCTTCTCTTTCTTCTTCTTATCGTATAGGAATTTATTATAGTCAACGATCTTACAAACCGGTGGATCAGCCTGAGGTGAAATTTCAACCAGGTCAAGCTGCTGCGCCTGGGCCATCTTCAATGCTTCGGCAATGGGGTATACGCCAACTTCGACATTTTCTCCCACCACCCTAACCTGTGGAACACGTATAAAATGATTGATTCGATGTTCTGGTTCTTTGCGTGGACTGAATCTTCCTTTCATTCCACCTTTGTTAAATCCACCGGGTTTTTTAAAACCCCCGGGCTTTTGAGGTAACGCCATTAAGAATTTTTGATTTTTTAATTTTGGTCCCGATAGTTATCGGGATTGGATTGGGAACTCCAATCCGGTAAATTTTAGTTTATAATTTATAGTTGATCTGTTCTGTTTTTAATTTCTTGTTTCACTGAATTGATAAATCCATCAATTGCAATCGCACCCGCATCACCCTTACCCTGCCTGCGCACCGATACTTTTTGCTCATTCATTTCTTTCTCGCCAACCACCAGCATGTAAGGAATTTTCATTAACTCCGTATCACGAATCTTCTTCCCGATCTTCTCCTGCCTCTCATCCAGTTCTGCACGAATATCTGCATTTTTCAGTTGCTTTAAAACGGAGTGGGCATATTCCGAAAACTTATCACTGATGGGCAGGATTTTTACCTGTACCGGTGATAACCAGACTGGGAATTTTCCGGCATAATGTTCCAGCAGAAAACCAATAAATCTTTCATGAGTACCGAGTGGAGCACGATGAATGATCAATGGGGTTTCGTGCTGATTTTCCTGGGTTGTAAACTCCAGCTTAAATCTCCTGCCCTGTGCAAAATCTACCTGGTTGGTGGCCAGAGTAAATTCGCGGCCAATGGTGCTGTAAATCTGCACATCGATTTTCGGACCGTAAAATGCCCCCTCGTCCTGAACTTCTATATAAGGAATGTTCGATTCTATCAGGACCTTTCTGACCATATCCTCTGTTTCAATCCAAAGCTCAGGTTCATCAATGTATTTCTGTCCAAGTTTGGCAGGATCATGCAACGATAACCGCATTACATATTTGTCAATGCCGAATATTTTAAAATATTTCAGGTACATATCATTTACCGCCCTGAATTCATCTGCGAATTGCTCGCGTGTACAATAAATATGTGCATCATTCATGTGCAGGCAACGCACGCGCATCAACCCAAATAATTCTCCGCTCTGTTCGTATCGATAGCATGTTCCATATTCCGCGAGTCGAAGTGGAAGATCTTTATAACTGCGCGGTTCAGCTGCAAAGATTTTATGATGATGAGGACAGTTCATTGCTCTCAAATAATACTTCACTCCTTCCAGTTCCATCGAAGGGTACATGCTCTCTTTGTAATAGGGAAGATGCCCGCTTGTGAGGTATAAATTTTCTTTTGCAATGTGCGGAGTTACTACGCGCTTGTAACCTCGATCCTGTTCTGTTTCTTTCGCGAGTCTTTCCAGTTCTTCAATTATTACTCCCCCATTCGGCAACCAGAGAGGAAGTCCTGGTCCAACATCATCATCAAATGTGAAAATGCCCAGCTCTTTTCCAAGCTTTCGATGATCTCTTTTTTTTGCTTCCTCGAGCAATTGAAGATATTCATCCAACGGTTTTTGCGATGGAAAAGTAACTCCGTAGATCCTGATGAGTTGTGTGTTTCTTTCGTCACCTTTCCAATAAGCACCTGCAATATTTGTGAGCTTAACTGCTTTGATGAAACCAGTATGAGGAATATGCGGACCGCGGCACAGATCTGTAAAATTTCCCTGTGTATAAAATGTAATTCCACCATCTTCAAGTCCCTGCAACAGATCCAGTTTGTATTCATCTCCTTTTTCCTGGAAATAATTTACCGCTTCGCTTTTTGAAATTTCTTTTCTGACATAGGAATTATTTTGCTTCGCGAGTTCCGCCATTTTTGTTTCAAGCTTTCGAAGGTCTTCTTCTCCAATGGATCGATCACCGAGATCTATATCATAATAAAATCCATTTTCAACGGGAGGCCCTACCCAGAATTTTACCCCTGGAAAAAAATGTTCAATCGCTTCTGCCATCAGGTGAGCAGACGAATGCCAGAATGTATTTTTTCCATCGTTATCCTCCCAGGTCAGCAAACGCAATTGCGCGTCCTCATTAATGGGGCGTGTTGCATCCCAAACCTGTCCGTTGATATTTGCGCTGAGTATCTTTCGTGCGAGTCCTTCAGAAATTGATTTTGCGATATCGAGTGCGGTCACTCCTTTTTCAAACTGCCTGACTGCTCCATCCGGGAATGTAATATTGATCACTTATGCTATTCTATTGTTTTGTTGTTAATTGGATTCGAGTGTTTTATGGAAACCCGAACGAGGGGGCAAAATTAACAAACTGTTGCATAGCTTCCTTAAGGTGTACGAAACATTTCGCTAAATTCACATTGTGATGAAAAGGCTCGTACAAAAGTTGCCGGTTGCTGCGCTTGCATTATTCTTCCTGTTTCCCGTCTCTGTACTTTCCCAGAACCTCACTGGAATCTGGAGAGGTTATTTTGTTACTGAACATGGCGAACAATACAAATTTGAATTACAGATCGAACAAACAGGCAAAAACGGGATATCAGGCGTTTCATATTCCTATTTGGATACGCGCTTTTATGGAAAGGCCACACTCACGGGAAATTTCAACAGATCCACCAATTTCGCACTGGTTCAGGAGATTAAGACTGTTGAAGTAAAGATGTCCGGAAGTTCGGTTGCCTGTATCATGAAATGCAACCTTAAGCATGAACGATCGGGAGATGAGCAATTTCTGGAAGGTACTTTCTCAAGCATATTTGAAAAAACCGACACCAACTATCGCATTAAGCGAGGAGGCGATTGTGGTGATGGCCGTGTTTATCTGAGAAAAGTAACAACGTCAGATTTTTATATTGAACCTTTTCTAAGAAATAAAACTACAAAGCGATCTGCACCGGTAAATGAACCCAACAGTACTGCTAAAACAACACCACCTTCTACAAAACCCACAACCAGGCCCGTTACAAAACCTGTAACGAAACCGAATAATTCCACGGCAAAAAACACAACCACCAATCCAAATACACAAAGGAAAAACGAAACCATTTCGAAGGTGGAAGTTCCCAATACGAAAAAAGAACCTGTGATCACGAACAGGTCACCCATAATACCTCCCCCAGCAGTTATAAAAGACAGGTCCAACGAACTTGTAAGGACCATCCAGGTTACCAATCCGCAAATCACAGTCAGGATTTATGACAATGGCGAAATAGATGATGATACTGTTTCGGTATACATGAACAATAAACTTGTGCTTTTAAAAAAGAAACTAACTGCACAACCTCTTGTTGTAAAATTTGATCTTTCAACTGAAGATCCGGAACATGACCTGGTGATGGTTGCAGAAAACCTCGGTCGAATCCCTCCCAATACCTCATTGATGATCGTTCAGGATGGGGATAAAAGATATGAAGTGAGGATAACTTCTACCGAGCAAAAAAATGCCATGGTAAGATTCCGGTACACTGGCACGCAACCCTGATACCGTTCAAAGAATTTTTAAAAAAGAGAAGCTGCTTTAAACTATTTTTCCAACGCATGCGTGCCTTGTTTTTCTTATTAATCATGTTTTTGACTGTGGGTGGTTTTGCTCAAACATCCAGCAGTGATATCGGCGGCATCTGGAAGGGTACACTTACGCAGGGACCCGGTGGTTGTTTTCCTGTTTACCACATCGAATTGCAGATCAAGATCGAAGGCACAAAACTTACCGGTGTATCCTATCACTATTCTGATCTTTCCAATTATGTGAAAGAAGATTTCGAAGGCACATACGATCACGCAACAAAAATGGTAACTATACGTGAAATGAAAGTGCTCACTTTCCATGTACCCAATGATTGTGTGCCCTGCATTAAAAGATATTCATTGTTGCATCGCAGGGAAAACCTGAAAGAATCACTCGCCGGGGAATGGGGAGGAGTCATTTTTAACCAGAGTGCAGCCTGTCCTCCCGGGAGAATAAGTTTGTCACGTGCAGTTGAATCTGCCTTTGATCACATCCGTGAAATAAAAGTTGATACCGGTAAGATCCGCATGGATTTTTATGACAACGCGGAAATTGATGGTGATACCATTTCTGTTTTGCTCAACAACCAGGTTGTTGTTTCAAACAAAGGTCTAACTGCAAAACCCATCACGGTTGAATTCAATGTGGATCTTCTTAAAAAAGAACAGGAAGTTGTAATGGTTGGAGAAAACCTGGGTTCCATTCCTCCCAACACTGCATTGCTGATAGTTACTGCAGGTACAAAACGATACCAACTCTATCTCACTTCCACCGGAAAAAAGAATGCTACCGTCCGGTTTATTTATGAAAAACCTGATGAGCTTTCAAAAGCAAAACTTGAATAGATTTTTTAAGAATCACACATCGATTTTAAATAGCCATACATTCTAAAAGTTTAGATTTTCAATGTTGAATCGTCAGGGGATTCTGCCTTTCGTTATATTACAGTAAAATTTTTTCAATGAGAAAGCTTACAATACTTTTCCTGCTGGTCGGTTTGAACCTGATGGTTTTCGCGCAGGAGAAAATCAATGCCGATATGCTCGGCAAAATTCGAAAAGAAGGATTTGAAAATTCTAAAGTGATGGACATTGCGTTCCACCTGACAGATGTAAGTGGTCCGCGACTTACGAATTCTCCCGGGTATAAAAGAGCTGCTGACTGGGCAGTAAGTAAAATGAAAGAGTGGGGTTTGAAAAATGCAGGGCTTGAAGCATGGGGTGAGTTTGGAAAAGGATGGGAACTTCAGAAGAGTTATATCGCGATGACTGCTCCATATTACAGGCCGTTGGTTGCATTTCCAAAAACATGGACAAAAGGAACAAATGGTCAGCAACAGGCAGAGATATTATTGATAGATGCAAAAGATTCAGCTTCATTGGTGGCATATCGCGGTAAAATGAAGGGAAAAATTCTGTTGATTGATCGTCCTTCTGATTTCAACATTACGATGAAACCGCAGGCAAACAGGTTTACTGATGAAGAACTCGAGAAAATGTCATCAGCTGCCGGGGGACCTGCAGCACCTCGCCCACCTGCAGACACTGCTGCAATGCGCAGGATGCGCGATCAAACTTCTGCAGCAAATTTTGTAACAAACAAAGCAAAGGAATGGGGAAATCTTGAAGGTGCAGTCGGCATACTCAGTGTGAGCTCACGTGGACATGACGGAACTTTGTTTGTTTCCGGTGGTGGTTCGTATCAACCAAATGCGCCTGAGAATTTTCTCGATATAATGGTTGCACTTGAAGATTATTACAGCCTGGCTCGCCTTGCAAAAGCAGGTAAGCCGGTAAAAATTGAAGTGGATGTAAAAACTGCATTTCACACTGCTGATACAAAAGGTTATAATGTTATTGCAGAAATACCAGGAACAGATCCCAAACTGAAAGATGAAATTGTAATGCTGGGTGGTCACCTTGATAGTTGGCATTCAGCAACGGGTGCAACTGACAATGCAGCAGGATGTGCAGTGATGCTTGAAGCGGTGCGTATACTGCAGTCACTTGGTGTAAAGCCTCGCCGTACTATCCGCATCGCTTTATGGGGTGGTGAAGAACAGGGATTGCATGGTTCTCGTAACTATGTGAAAAATCATTTTGCAGATCCGGCAACAATGGAATTAAAACCTGAGCACGGAAAGTTCTCCGCATATTTTAATATGGATAACGGAACAGGAAAATTCCGTGGAATTTATTTGCAGCAGAATGAAGGTGTGAAATCAATTTTCCAACAATGGCTTGAACCTTTCAAAGATCTAGGTGCAACCACCGTTACCATTAACAACACAGGTGGTACTGATCACCAGGCATTCGATGCAGTTGGTCTGCCGGGTTTCCAGTTCATTCAGGATCCGATTGAATACAATACACGTACACACCATACAAACATGGACACTTACGATCACCTGATTGCAGATGATCTGAAACAAAATGCTGTAATCGCTGCTGCTTTTGTTTACAATGCGGCAATGCGTGATGAAAAGTTGCCAAGAAAAGAATTGCCAAAACCTCGCGGGCAACAACCGAGAGGATTCTAATTGTTTTTTTGAGTTGTGAAAGTTTTAAAGTCTCCGGGTTGCCGGGGACTTTTTTTTTGGCTATTGGTTTTTGGCTGTTGGAGACATTGATGAAGCTTTGAAGACTTCTACTTACATACTTCCAACAGCTAAAAGCCAATAACCAACAGCTTTTTTAATGATTCTATCTAACAACTATTTGAATTTCACTCATAAGAATATAGATTTAGAATATGAGAGCAACCATCCTGACTGCCATGGTATTCCTGGCCTGTTCCTTCATTGCACCACCTGCATCAAATCCTTCCGGTCTGTGGAAAGGAATTATTTACGGAGAAACAATTTCTGACATTGGCCTTGATTTGCGTATCAGCTAATCGAATCAGATCAGTGGATTTGTAAGATGTTATGTAAATGACAATGATTACACAGAATCACAGGTTGAAGGCAGGTACGAACCGAAAACAAAACGACTGATCTTTAAAGAATCACATTTAGTAAAAACAAACGTAAAGGGATCAATCGACTACAAGCCCGGACGCTTTGATTTACAAATGGAAAAAACATTTCCCTATAACCTGCGTGGTTATTATCACTGCACCGATGATTCTGATGAAAAATGTAAGAAAACACGTGCGGTTGAGATCAGGCGGTTTAATACCAGATAAGTTTAGGCTACAGGCATCAGGCTTCAAGACATTTTGGAATTGCTTTCCGAGGTCTGTTAATTTTTTTTTTTATATTCTTCGAAATGCGTTTCAATAAATGCAACTATTCCTAGTCGTACTATAAAGCATGCATTCGATGTATTATTTTTCTTTCTGTATAAAGAGCACTTGCTATAATTGCTGTCATAAACTTTATTGTAATGCGTAGCTATTGTACACAGTCTTGAGGCACGAGGCCTGTTGCCAGAAGCCTAAAACTAAAATTTGAAATTCCAGGTAACAGCAGGCAACAAAGGAAACAACGACACCTGTCTCGCTTCAACGGATAGCGTTCCCTGGGAGGCTGTTCCGTCCTGGTCGTAATAAATAAAATAAGGATTGAGACGGCTATAGGCGTTGTAAATGCTAAACACCCAAGAACTCTGCAGCCGCTTTTCTTTCTTGGGAATGGGTGTGTAAGTGGCCGAAAAATCTATTCGATGATACGATGGTAACCTGTATTGGTTGATGCGACTGTATTCTTGGGTAAGGACACCATTGATAAAATAAAATCGTTCGGGCAGAGAAGTTGCATTTCCCGTTCCATACACGAACACACCTCCCACTCTCCATTTATCATTGATCTCATAAGTGCCCACTACTGAAATATCGTGTCTTCGATCATATTTTGCCGGATACCTTTCACCATCATTGAGATCTGGAAATTTTCTCCATGTCCATGACAAAGTATAACCAATCCATCCCGTGAATTTTCCGCGTACTTTATTTACAAAAAACTCCGCACCATAACTCCAACCGCGCCCAAAAACAAATTCAT
The DNA here is from genome assembly GCA_964499155.1 of uncultured Chitinophagaceae bacterium. GTDB lineage: Bacteria > Bacteroidota > Bacteroidia > Chitinophagales > Chitinophagaceae > CAZCKF01. The sequence goes on along the minus strand of CAZCKF010000010.1, from coordinate 9,388 downwards.
CTTCAGGATCACTAAGAGATGGAGTATAACCTTCTTTGTATTCTATCTGGTTGCGCATGTTCTTGTAATACACTTCCACTGAAGTCTCGTAAGTATTTTCCTTAAAATTTTTAAAAATACCAGCAGCGTACTGCCAACTGATCTGCGGCTGAACGATGAATGTACTCGGCACCCATAGATCGGTTGGCAGCGTAGAACTTGAATTGCTTACCAGGTGGATGTATTGATAATTTCTGTTCACTGCGAATTTTACGGATGTTTCATCATTGAATGCGTAACGCAGTGTGGCGCGTGGTTCAAGTCCGCCATATGATTTAACCACTTCAAAACCTTTGTAGACCGTGCTGTCAATTTTATTACGGTCAGCATCACGTACATATTTTGTAAATGGACCAATTTGTGAAAATGTACTCCACCGGATTCCATAACTAAGTTTAAGTTTATCAGATACTTCCCAGTCATCCTGCACGTACAAAGCAGTTTCATTTGCATATTTTGTGCCTTCATTGTTGGGTTCAAATATTACAGAATCCTGTTTGCCAGAAACAACATTGGGAATGAATTTGTGAAAGGTGTACTGTCCGCCAAATTTCATTTTATGCTGCGGCAATGGATAATAATCAAAATCAATTTTTGCATTACCATCGCGAATACCTGATGATAATTTTAATTCAAAATCATTTTGCGCAGCATTGAATTCGAATTTGTAATCGTTGTATACAAGCGTTGTGTTTGCAAATAATTTCCGGTTGAAAACATGATTCCATCTAAGCGTTGCAGTTGAATTGCCCCAGGGTATGTTGGAACGAAATGATCTTTTTTTATTATTGAAATCAAAAACGTCTCTTCCAAAATAGCCACTGAGGTAAATGCGGTTGGTTTCGGAAAATCTATAATTCACTTTTGCATTCAGATCATAGAAATAATATCCTGAACCATAAAAAGCACTTGACTCTTTAATGAATGGTTTTACCAACGCATCGAGATAAGTTCGGCGGGCGGAAACTATAAATGATGCTTTGTCTTTAATAATGGGTCCCTGTATGGAAAGTCTGGATGCGATCAAACCAATTCCACCCTCTGCCTGGAATTTGTTGATGTTGCCATCTTTCATGGCTACATCAAGCACGGAGGAAATCCGGCCACCATATTGTGCCGGCATACCACCTTTTATAAGTGATGTATTTTTTATTGCGTCTGAATTAAAAATTGAAAAGAAGCCAAACAAATGACCCGTATTGTACACTACGGCATCGTCAAGCATGATCAGGTTCTGGTCAGGTCCTCCCCCACGCACATAAAATCCCGCATTTCCTTCACCTGCATTTCGAACACCAGGTAATAACTGGATCACCTTGAGGATGTCCACCTCTCCCATGAATGCAGGGATATTCTTCATCTGTGTTATCGACAGATCAATTTTTCCCATCTGCGCATTCTTAACATTGGCATCTCTCCTTCTTGAATAAACAACCACTTCAGCGATGGCGGTTGCTTTTGACATTAATGAAAAATTCTGTTGCACATTACTGTCAAGAACAACTGTAAATGAAGAAGTGAGATAGGAAACGTGCGAAACCTGGATGTTGTACGTGCCCTGGTCCAGTGTTAATGAATAAAATCCATACTGGTTGCTGGCAACACCTTTTGATTCGCCATTCACGCTGATGGTAGCACCGATAATTGTTTCACCTGAAAGCGTATCAAATACGTATCCATTTAATGTAAATCTTTGTTGCGCAAAAGAAGTTATTGCGAAAAAGGATAAAATGGTACAGATTATAAAGCCACGGAACATTAAGGAGTGGTGCTCGTTTTAAAATTGATTGAATCTTTTGTTTCGCCGCAATGAAGCATTTTTCTTCCCCATTCCGGATCACTTGTTCCGAGATAAGGATTATTTACCTGTTTTTCCTTGCTGAGCCAGTAACCATATGTTTCTTGCCCAAATGCCATCGGGCATTCCTGGTAGTACACTTTTGAATCGTCAAATTTTACAGTGCGCAAAAAATTATAAAGGTTTTCAGACAGATTGTTCAAAGATGTCCTTCTCGATTTCCATGCGGTATCCTGAACAATTCCAGCGACATCTCCCTTTGCATTGTCCATATAGGATTGTGCTGTTGCATGAATTAACGTGTCTTTTTGCACTTCGCTCAATTGGATTGAAGACAGTGCAGACTGAAGTTGATTGGCCGATTGAGAAACCCTTGTTGTATCCCAGTTAACAAAACCATCGGTCATTGAATAGTAGGCATTCATGGCCGATGCTATGGATGCATTGAACTGATCACTGTATTTGCTGACCTGAACAGGTTGTTGTTTGGGGCCGTCATTTTTTTTATTGGTCTTTCGAAAGCCAAAAAACCACATAGCGAAAATTGCAGCAATCAAAACAAGAAAAATTCCAAATAATCTCATTTCAGCATATTTCTCCAAAGATAATTGCAACCTTTTTCGTTACCCGCTTCCTCATCAATTAAATTTGCAACCTGTTTAAAATTTTGAATTTGTTTAGCCAGGTTCGATTTGAGGGCAATCAAAAATCAAAAACCAAAAATCAAAAATTCTTTCCATGCTGGCTGGGTTTCAGAATCTCACCTTTGAATTTGGCGCGCGTACGATCGTCGAGGATGCAACCTGGCATATTCAACCCAATGAAAGAATTGGATTAATTGGATACAATGGCACGGGCAAATCAACATTGCTGAAAGTACTTGTCGGGGATTACCTGCCATCGAAGGGAACGGTTGAACGCAGCAGGGGCGTTTCAATGGGTTATTTGCACCAGGATCTTTTGAGCTTTGATACAAATGATTCAATTCTTGATGTGGCACTCGGCGCATTTGAAGCAATAAGGTTACTCGAAAAGGAAATTGAGGAAATGGGTAAGCAACTGGAATCTGCTTCAAATCCGGATGAAGCCCTGCTTCATTTATACGCTGATAAATTACACGAGCTGGAAACCCTGGGCGGTTACACCATTCACCACAAGACAGAAGAAATACTACATGGACTTGGGTTTTCGCAAAATGACCTTCCACGTCCTTATCGTGAATTCAGCGGGGGATGGAGAATGCGGGTGCTGCTTGCAAAAATGATACTTCAGCAACCAGATTTGCTGTTGCTCGATGAACCCACCAACCACCTCGATCTTCCATCGATCGAATGGCTTGAAAAATATTTGCAGCATTACCAGGGTGCTGTAGTCATTGTAAGCCATGATAAATTTTTTCTCGACAGGATGGTGACGAAGATTGTTGAGCTGTACCAGCAGAACCTTCATATTTATTCCGGCAATTATACTTTTTATGAAACGGAAAAGCAGTTGCGGGTTGAAATGGCCCAGAGAGCTTATGAAAACCAGCAGGAGTTTATTCGTCAACAGGAAAGATTTATAGAAAGGTTCAAAGCAAAAGCCAGCAAGGCGGCACAGGCTCAGAGCGCATTGAAGCGTCTTGATAAAATTGAAAGACTTGAACAGGTTGAAATTGAGCGGCCAAATATTCGCATCAATTTTCGAATTGATAAGGTTCCGGGTAAAGTTTTATGTGAATTAAAAAATGTAACCAAACGTTTTGGAGACCTGACCATTCTTGAAAACGCTGATGCAGAAATTGAACGGGGAGATAAGATTGCATTGGTGGGAGCAAACGGAAAAGGTAAATCAACCGTTCTGCGCATCATCGCGGGTACTGAACCAATTACTGGGGAACGAAAATGGGGTCATAATGTTGATGAAAGTTTTTATGCACAGCACCAGCTTGAAGCTTTGCATCTCGATCAGACGATGATCGATGAAATGAAAAATGCAGGGAGCCAGAAAACGGAATTGGAATTAAGAACACTGCTCGGATGTTTTCTTTTTAGTGGGGATGATGTTGAAAAAAAGATACGTGTATTAAGTGGTGGGGAAAAAGCGCGTGTTGCACTGGCAAAAACAATTGTAAGCAAAGCAAACTTCCTGTTACTCGATGAACCTACCAATCACCTCGATATTCATTCAGTTGAATTACTGATCGAAGCATTGAACAGGTACGAGGGTAGTTATATACTGGTAAGCCATGATCGTTATTTCATTTCACGTACCGCCAACAAGATCTGGGAGATAGAAGATCAGAAGATAAGGGAGTTTAAAGGGCCATATTCGGAGTGGGTGGATTGGAAGGAAAGAAGAGAGAAGGAGAAAGAGAAAGGAAAAGAAAAGCAGAAGGAAAAAGTGAAAGAGAAACAGAAAGAGAAAGAGGAAGAGGTTGGGAAGAAACCAAATGTTACTGCAAACTCACAGGACCAGGAAACAAAAAAGCAATTACAAAAAGAGCAACGAAAATTTGCTGAGCTTGAACAAAAGCTTGCTAAACTGAATGCAGAAAAACAGGACATTGAAAAAAAGTTGTCCGAACCTTCAATTTATTCTGATAAAACCAGATTTCTCGAGACAGAAACGGCTTATAAAAATGTTTCGCAAAAGCTGGCGGAGATGAATTTTGAATATGAACGGAGTTTTGAGAAGATTATGGAGCTGGAAGGGAAGTCCTGATAATCGATTCGCTTCGCTCACCAAAAATGTATTACCACATAGCCACATTGTAGACAAACACACAGCTGGTTCTATGACTAATAATTACAATAAATTTACCTCCGAAGCGAATCTTGAAATTTTGAAATCTTGAGATCTTGAAATTGCAAAGCAATCTTTCTATGTGATTAATTTTTCATAGCTTTTCTTATGCTTTTTAAATTATCCATCGCAGCGTTCATCACTGCATTAGCCACATTTTTTTTAGCGGATCAACCCTCATCTTCCGCTACAGTTGAAAGAAAGAAAGCAACGATCAGTTGTGGAGTGGACTGGGAAAATATTGATGAGATTTTAAAAGACATTGACATTCCCCCAATGCCCGGTGCAGGAATTTATAAATGGAAAATTTCTACCACGAATGACAGTGCACAATTTTATTTCAACCAGGGAATCAATATGTATTATGGATTTCACATTATTGAATCTCTTGCATCATTTAAAAAAGCATTGAAGTTTGATTCAAAAGCACCAATGATCCACTGGGCGCTTGCGCTTGCCTATGGGCCAAATATTAATGACGTTGGATATTCAACATCTCCCGAAGCTTTTGAAGCATTGAATAATCTGAATAAATATGCTGCTAAAGCAACACCTGTCGAAAGATCATTGATAGATGCAATGAATTTGCGTTACAGTAATGACACAACACAGACCCGTGAGCATTTAAATCAACTCTACGTCGATAAATTAAAAGAGGCTGTTGACAAACATCCGAATGCACCTGACGTACTCGCCCTGTATGCAGATGCAATGATGCTCCAGCATCCATGGGATCTCTGGCATGTAAATGGAACTCCAAAAGAATGGACACCCGCCATTCGTGAAGTGCTGGAAAAATTATTGAAAATTTCACCTGATCATCCAGGTGCGAATCATTATTATATCCATGTGATGGAGCCCTCTCCTTTCGCTAACCTGGCTGCTGCAAGCGCCGACAGGCTCGGAAGACTTACTCCGGGTTTGTCTCACATGGTACACATGCCATCTCATATTTATCTGAGAACAGGAAATTATCAAAAAGGCGTACAGGTAAATGTTGAAGCAGTAAATCAATACAATAAATACAAAAAACTTTTTCCAGCGGTTACAAACAATGAATTTTTATACAGATTGCACAATGAACACATGCTCGTGAATAATGCAATGATGCAGGGAAAAAGAAAAATGTCAATGATGCGCTTCAACGTTCAATAGACAATTCACTTCTTGAAATTCCGGATGCGATGGGAAATTATATCCATTACATCTATATGTCGCCTGTATTTGCAAGAATACGGTTTGGTGACTGGCACGGATTGCTCGACGCACCTCCTGCAGATGAAAAATATGTATATGCAAGATTGCTGTGGCATTTAGGAAGGGGAATGGCGCATGCTGGTTTACACAACACTGATTCTGCTTTCAAAGAATTGGAGATTGTAGAAAAACTAACATCCGAATCTGTACTTGCATTGCCGTTTACTCCTTTTTCATCAGCAAATGAAGGCGCCCTTGTTGCGCGCGATATTTTAAAGGGAACTATTTTATTAAAGAATGGGAACGTTGATGAAGCAGAAAGATCTTTTCTTGCCGCTGCCGAACGCGAAGATCTCATGGTATATAATGAACCGCGCGACTGGATGCTGAATCCAAAACATTTCCTCGCAAATGCTTACATACAATCCGGCAAATTTGATGAAGCCGTTAATGTGCTGACAAAAGATTTATTGGGAAACAATGAAAATGGCTGGGCCCTGACAGGAATGTACCAGGCATTGAAAAAAAATGGGAAAGATGAACAGGCGTCTGGTGTATTGCAACGACTCAGAAAAGCTTTTGCAAGTTCAGATGCAGGAATTATCGGACCGGTTTTTTAACCAAAAGTCCTCCGACGAAGCCAATCTTGAAATCTAGAAATCTTGAAATTTTTAGGCCATCCCAGACAAGCCTGATTTCACAAAATCACTAACCAGGTAACTGATAAGCTTACCGGTACTTTCATTCGTCCTGCCATCTGAAAGTCTCGTCGCTCCTTCACAAATATGCACGTAGGCTGTTTTGGTATCTATGGCTGTGAAGGTCATATATTGTCTTGCATGCAAAACAGAAATGCCACTTGGAGTTCCTGCACTGGATAATACATCTTCTATACTGTCAAGATCCAGTTCAATTCCGGTGAAATTATCTTCTGTAAAACCGGTTGCATGCGCTACTGCCTGGATGAAGTTTCTTTTTTCATGGATGAATATGTCTTCATACGTAATGCAATCAACAAAAGGATTGTTTACAATATCAACCCAAACGTTTTGAGGTAAATAATTTTCATGCAAACCCACCACGCAATATTTTATCAGGAAACCATCCTCTTCTGCGTACCGGAATGCGTTTCCACTGTGTCTTCCTTCAAGCGGGCGATAATCGGTGTGTGCGTCGAGATTGATACAATTGATTTGTGGTAGTGGTAATATGCCTGCGTGTGAAAGTCCTTTTGCTGCGCCTTTTATCAGCGGGTAAGCATTATTGTGGCCACCTCCCACTACAATGGGAACTCGACCTGCAGAACAAATTATTTTAATGATGTGTTCAACTTCCTCATCAATGGTGGTGACAGCATGCCGGTAAGCTTCCAGCTTTTCTTCTTCCCCATGTGCATTCCTGTCGATCAGGTATTGAATATCTCCGAAGTCAAAATGACCGAGCAGCATAATTTCTTCTCCTGATAAAAAATCATTGCTCTGGATATTTAAAAAAGTCTGTAAAAAAGGAAGCCATGCTGTATCGGTGCCACCAATCCCATTATTCGCCCTCACACCGATGTCCTCAGGTATGCCCAGCAACACATATTTGCAATCACTTTCCTGCAGGGATTTTTCAAGATCATTCGGATTTGATGCAACGAAAACACGTTCACCAAGCTTGGTCTCGAACTTTCGGAGACGGGTGATGGAGAGAATGTCTTGTTTGGTGTAAAACTTAAAATGCATGTTCTGATTTTTGATTTTTGATTTTTGATTTTGGATTGGTTACTCCGAAACTAGTGGCATCCAAATAGTAAATGGCAAGGTTGAACATGCTTTATAATTGTCTGTCATCAAAAATAAGGTTAGATAGTTCACTTTCTGAAACACTCTTTAATAGTAAATTTTATCAAAAAAAATTGATTGCACAACCTTGGGAAATCTTAAATCTGCAATCTAAAATCTAAAATTTCACAGTATGTCTTTTCTATCCGCAAACTGCGGTTCCTCCACCACCTGCTCAGGCCCTTTTTTGTAAAATATCATTCCCAGTGCCATAAGAACACTGGTACTTAAGATGATGAAAAATAGAATGCCATCGTTGAAATTGGACAATTTCAGGTTCTCAGGAATTTTGTAGAACAATACAATGGTGATCAACCCGCGAGGAATAAAAAAAGCTTCGGGAAATAAATTGGTGCGTACGAAAAAACGCAGGTAGAGCAACCTGATCAGAAAAAGAATAACTACAATAATGCTTCCAATAAGTATGACCTCATTTTCAAGAACCAGCGCAATGGGAATTGAATATCCAAATAACAAAAAGAAAAAAGTTCTGACCAGGAATGAAGATTCTGCAGTAATGGAATGAAGCAGGTGCCTGAGCGGCTCTACTTCCTCTGTTTTTACAGTACGCTGAATAAACCTGACTGGCAATAACTCCCAGTTATTGATCATTAATCCGAAAACGAGGATGATCATTAAGGACGGCATCCCAATCATCTTACCACCTGCATATATCAATATTAACAGTGAAAAAATCAGGAAAAATTTAATATTCAGTTTTGTTCTCGCTAAAATGAGAAACAGCACAACAGACAGCACCAGTGATAAAAGAATTGACAAAAGGATATTACCGGTAAAATACCCGGCTGATTTCACGGTTAGTATTTCACGTGCTGTAAAATAATTGAATAGAAGGATACCGAGAATATCGGAAAATGAAGCCTCATAGATCAGGAAATTTTTCTTTTGCTGGGTTAATGGATGCAGGCTGGGAATTACGATGGTGCTGCTCATTATTGAAAGCGGGATCGCATATACAATGCACTTTTCAAAATCTTCGGAAAGCCATTGATAAAGCAAAAAAGAAATTGCTGCTGCTGAAATAAGAAAGATCACAAGTGCTGAAAAAAATGCATCCCTGATGAGTTTTGCATTTTTTCTTTCCAGCTTTAAATCCAAACCTGCTTCAAGAACAATCATGATCAATCCCACCACCCCCAACCCTTCCACCACAATACCAGGCAATTCAAGCCTGTATCCATTCGCATTACCTATCGCACTCAATCCCACCCCCGCAAATAACAACAACAATACAGATGGTACACGAATGATGCGCGCCAGTATCGAGAACAGGTACGATACTACGATCACTGCGCAGACGACGATGAGGATTTGTTCTATGTTTAAACCAAACACTACGAGATTTTTAATTTTTGATTTTGCCCGCCCAGCTGACGCCAGTCGGACGGGGATTTTTGATTTAAGCTTTAGGTGTCAGGCATCAGGCTTCAAGAAAGATTCAAGTTTAGTTCGAGAATTGATGAAATATGAAAAAAGTTTCAAGACCCCGATAGAAAACTTTTCGAATATCAACAAGGACGACAACTTAAAGAATATTCGAACTAAAGAACCATTCCAACCATTCCAACAATTCCAACTTCCAACTAAACCCATTCTCCATTGATCATTACTCTTTCAATATTATTCGTTCCAAATGAATAGGGTAAAAAAGCCAAAGAAGGAATTTCTGTTGTCACGATAAGATTTGCTTTTTTACCAATGAAAAGGCTGCCGTGTGTTTTAT
>CAZCKF010000009.1:14462-18014 GCA_964499155.1 uncultured Chitinophagaceae bacterium | reverse complement strand
AATAATTCATCAATAAATATGTTTACTGAACCACCATTATTGCTTCGTAATTTCAATTCAGTTGATCGTTTTGAAAAATTTAATAGAAATGTATACAAAGCAGTTATAATAGATCGATGTTTTACATCTGAAAAAAACAATGGCTGCAAGAATTTGTCTACAAATTGCTTTTTTGAAACAATGATTCCAAATCTGGAATTGAAGTTGTTTAAATGATCCATCAATACATTTTGTAAATGTTGATGTATTTCATATCCACTTCCTGATGTTTTATCATTCAACAAAAAGAAATCGACTGCAGGTGTTGATTTGTTTCGATTTTGTATATCAGGAAATTCTAAATCATCACTCACAGCTGCATCCAAATAATACAATGCCTTGCTGAAATCGGTACATTGAAATGCCGCCCAGCCCAAAAAATAATATGGTGTTCCCTTATGAATTTGCTGAAACTGATTTCGATCATATTCCTGTAATAAAGCAAGAAAACTTTCATAAACAATGACCCTTTCAAACGGCCTGTCTCTTAATAATAAGGAATTACCAGGCCCGTATTTTTCAAAAATTGCATCCCCTTCGTATCTTTTTAGTTTCATGAATTCTTTCAATACATCTGCTGGATTAATATTGGCAGATTCTCCAGAAATGCCATCAGTCCCAGAAGTACTCGCGGTGCCGGCGTTTTTTATGTCGCTCCTTAATTCCGAACTATGTTTTAATACGTCCAATAGGCGTTCTTCCAATGATTTGCTCTGTTCATTTAAATTAACAATTGGGATTTGCGCTCCACTTATTGTAGTGGTTTTTGTTACTGAACTAGATTGAAGAGTTTCTTGCATTTGACCTTTTGAAATAAAGGTATCAACGATTAAGCCAATGAAATAGCATGCCAAACTGACATTTTTCTGGTTCCATCAAATTCATTTCCCAATACAAAACTTACTAAAAATATAATCCAACATATCATCATTCGTCACTTCACCAGTTATCTCACCTAAAAATTGCAGGCACCGTCGAATGTCAAGCGCAAGTAAATCACCAGATATTTTGTTATCCAATCCAGCCCTGATATCCTGCAAAGATTTTTCAACTTCCTTTAATGCATGATAATGCCGCGCATTCGTGATAACAGTATCCTCAGATTGTACAGTGCCCTGTAAAACGGTGTCGACCATTCGCTCTTTCAAAACTTCAATATGCTTTTTCTCTTTCGCAGAAATGAGAATTACATTTTCGAGCATTGCTGTTTTTGTCCGCGATGCCTCTTCGCCAATCGCATCGATTTTATTTGCCACCAAAAGAAAATTGCTACTCTTGTTTCGCAATGCTCCTAAATATTCCGTGAAATCATAGCTTAATCCATTATAATCTGTGTTTTTTAATTCGGCCACATCAAAGAGGAAGATTACCAGATCAGCGTCTTTTAATTTCTGCATACTCCTCTGCACACCCTCACTCTCGATCACATCATGTGTATGCTCGCGTATACCCGCTGTATCAATCAGCCTGAATAAAATACCATCGATGTTAATTACTTCTTCAATCGTATCACGCGTAGTTCCTGGTATTTCGCTTACAATCGCACGCTCTTCTTCAAGCAGTGCATTCAGTAAAGTTGATTTACCTGCATTCGGTTTTCCAATGATGGCAACACTCACTCCTTTGCGAATGACATTTCCCAATTTGAAAGAATCGGCAAGTTTTGAAGCAACACGTTGCGCATGTTCAATAATTGAATAAAACTGTTTTCTGTCTGCAAACTCAACATCTTCCTGCGAGAAATCAAGTTCAAGTTCAATGAGTGCTGAAAATTTAATAAGCTCTTCCCGCAGATCTTTCAGTTGCGATGAAAATCCACCGCGCATGGCATGCAATGCAGTGCGATGTGCAGCATCCGATGCGCTCGCGATAAGGTCCGCAACAGCTTCGGCCTGTACGAGGTCAAGCTTTCCATTTAAAAATGCACGTTGTGTAAATTCTCCTGGCTTTGCAAGTCTTGCGCCTTTTTCAACACATACATCGATGATCTGCTGGTGAATAAAAGGTGAACCATGTGCCGAAATTTCAACCACATCTTCACCTGTATATGATCGCGGAGATTTGAAGAGGGAAATGACAACTTCATCAATAGTTTTCTCATTTGATTTCAAATAACCAATATGGATTGTATGTGACTTTTCTACTTCGAGGTTCTTTGATGGAAATAATTGGCTGATGATCCTTATCGCTTCATTCCCTGAGAGACGGATGATACCGAGTGCGCCCATTCCGGGTGGTGTTGCCAATGCAACTATTGTATCGTTCCATTCGGATTTCAAGATTTCAATGATTTCAAAAATTTCAAGATTCTTTTAGATCGAACATTTTCTCCTCATACAAGCGGTTCGCTATTCGTGAAAACTAATTTATTGAAACGAATATAAATCACTTCGAATACAGACATTTTCAAATCAATAATGACTGATCGAATAAAAGAATTTTGAAATCATTGAAATCTTGAAATAAAAAAAGCCCCCATCACTGGAGGCTTTAAATATTTCCACTTAAGTTTTTTTTATCCTTCTGAAGTCACTACGAATGTAATCGGCTGCTTGCGATAAGCTTTCACCTGGCGACCATTCTGAATGGCTGGTGTCCACTTCGGCGCTTTCTTAATTACGCGGAGTGCTTCTGCTTCCATACCAAAACCGTGATTTGTCAATGCTCTTACATCACTCACATTACCTTCTTTGTCCACAATAAACTGAACGATCACAGTATAAGTTCCTTCCGGAGCACCATTGTCAACTGGCGCATTTGAATTCAGGTTTCTTTCCAGGAATTTTCTCCAGTCACCCTGGAATGCTGCTTCCACTTCCACCTTCGTGAACACTTCAGGCTCTGGTTCTTTCTTCTCTTCAATCACCTGTTTACCCTCATCAATCTGGTCAGGTGTTGCGAGTCCTTCATCCTTAATACCCTCCTGGCTGATTACATCAATCTTTGTGTCCTTCAGGTCTTCCACATCTGGTGGTTTCTCCTCTGGTTTTACTTCTTCATCCTCAACAATTTTAGGAGGAGTAAATTTTGTCATTTCCACTTTTGGTGGTTCCTGCTTTGGCGGAGGTGGCGGTGGAGGTTCAATTTTCTTCTCTTCCTCCTGCTGGATATCCTGCAATACCACTTCTTTCACATCCACTTTTGATGGACCTGAACTCTGAAGCTGCTTTGCGAGGAAAGATCCGCCCAGCGCTGCCAGTGCAACGCCTGCGGTAATAAGAAGCGCAAGCGTAATGCGCTTATTATACGTTTTGCGGAGCTGGTAGGCGCCATATTCCTTATTCCTGTCTTCGAAGAGCAGGTCTAAGATATTGGCATTCAATATTTTATTTGCTTCCATGGTCTAGTGTTAATTAATGAGATTCAAAAACTGCTCCATTCCATACAAATTAATCAATTTTTACGGGGTTTTGGCAGCCGGTGTCTGTGTTGGTGCGCCACCCTCTGTTGCACGGATGAGCTCCAATTCAGCCGGGAATACATCAACAAGAGCAAAGCTACGAACCTGGTTGA
>CAZCKF010000009.1:0-14452 GCA_964499155.1 uncultured Chitinophagaceae bacterium | reverse complement strand
GATAGTCATTTCATCCAAAATATCCACCGTATTCTTATAAGTAGCTTCGTCTGTTGGCTTAATAACCACAACCAAATCCCTGTCCTTACATGCATTTTCCGGGTCGGGATGATTATTGGCCCTCGCCTTTTGACGCAATTCAGGACATGAATCATCATGCTGGTGAATGCCGATCACATCTCTCTTTTTCTTGATGATGATATCACGAATGCCTTTGAAATTGGTAGACTTGAAATTTGATGCGTCTTCAGCAAGTTTTCCTTCGTAATAATAAATGTTGTTGTCCTTGCTGAGCAGCAATGTAAGTGCACCAGATTCTTTGGCCTTGTTCTGCTCTTCTTCCTTCTCGGTATCCTTCGGCATGAACAGGTCCATGGTCGTTGGTGTACTCATGGTAGTAGTAAAGATGAAGAACGTGATCAACAGGAAACCAAGATCCACCATGGGAGTCATATCCACCCTGGTCGACAATTTTTTGGCTTTCTTCACGCCCGGGCCTTTCTTATGGCCACCACCACCATCACCGGTATCTAAACTTGCCATATCTGTTTATTTAATTTCGTTATCGCGTTTCCGCTTTTAATTGTTTCGCACTTTATAAAGATCTGTTCCGGCAGGAGCATCTTCAGGTGCAGTAACCAACTGGAATTTGAAAATCTCATTTCGCTTGAATGCATCAAGTACATTTTTGAAAAATGGATATTTCGCATTGTTGTCACCCTTGATCATGTAATTGATCTTTTTTCCTGAATAAGCACTCACTGCGTCCCTGACCCAGTAATAAAGTTCATTGCTTGCAGAATCCTTGATCGGGATCCCAGGCTGACGAATCTGTTTTTGCTCCTCTTCACTTCTTGACAGATAATCTTTCAATGAAGCATAGGGAACACCAACAGTTGGATTTTTTACAAAAGCAGCCATCTGCGCATCAGTAAGTCCAAGATTTCTGGAAGTACTTACATTTTTGATCACAGCGAGAATCGGACTTTGATCCTTTTCAACCTGCATTGTAAAAAATACCCGACCATCCTTGTCCATCGTAACCACGATCGCATCCTTTTGTTCAAGTTCCTTGGAAGAAACAGAATTAGGTGTCGTGATCTCAACAGCCTCAGGTGGTTTGAATTTCGTTGCCAGCATGAAAAATGAAAGAATAAGGAAGGCTACGTCAACGAACGGTGTCATGTCGTTGTCCGTACTCTTCTTTGGTATTTTAACACTTGGCATGTAAACGATTTTATTTAAGATTCAAAAAGCTTCAATTTCCACAAGCGCTAATGATGCTAATTAAAGCTAATTAACGCGAATGCCCTTAATCATTATTTATATAATGATGCAAAGCTTTGTGTCAATGTAAAACCAGACTCGTCGATACCATAAGTGATCGCATCGATTTTCGTTGTGAAAATGTTGTACATGATCAAGGCTACGCACGATGTTGCGATACCGAGCGCAGTGTTGTAAAGTGCTTCCGAGATACCCACAGCGAGCTGGCTTGCAGCACCTGCACCACCTTCTTCACCGAGTGCAGAGAATGAACGGATCATTCCCATTACCGTTCCGAGAAGTGCAATCAACGTACCGAGTGAAACAAGTGTTGAAAGGAAGACAAGATTTTTCTGAAGCATGGGTAGTTCCAGTGCAGTTGCTTCTTCTACTTCTTTCTGGATCGCAATTACTTTTTGCTCTGTGTTCAATTCATTGTTGTTCATCATTTCCTTGTAACGACGCAAACCTGCTTTCATCACGTTTGCAACTGAACCACGTTGTTGGTCACACGCTGCGAGAGCTGCATCCACATTGCGATTGGCAAGGTGATACTGCACTTTACGAATGAAATCAGAAATGGATCCTTTACCCAGCGCTTTCTGGATTGTAAGAAATCTTTCAATCGAAAACGTAAGTACCATGAGGAAACAACCGATCAGCAAAGGCACAATGATACCACCTTCATAGATCGCGTTAAGTGCGCCTTTTGGTCCATGATGTTTTGGCCAGAATCCTCCTGCTTCATCCGGATCTTTAAATCCAGAAGGATCACCTAAAACAAATCGCCAGATAAGATATCCGGCAACAATACAGAAAATTGGAGCCAGCCAGGAGATCAGGTTACTGCTACGCTTGGGTTGAACAGAAGTGGATTTAACTGAGGCAGTAGCAGTCGGTTTTGTTTCAGCCATGATCGAGATTTTTAATGTTTTTTAATTGTTGAAAAAGGGATTTTTTTTCAGGGCTACAATTCTAATGAAAAAATGAGTACACAGTTCATACTCATGTGTTTTTTTCAGCCAGCAAGTTAAGATACTGCATCCCTGTAATATGCAATAGTAAAGGTTAGATGACACTGTTAACCGCCAAAATGTTGCTTACTCATATCGCAATGCTTCAATTGGATTGAGCTTTCCTGCTTTCCATGCAGGATACATTCCTGCGCCCAAACCAACGAGCGTACATATTATAATGCCATACAGTACCCAGTTCCAGGGAACAACAAAGCCTGTATTTAATACAATTGAAAACAAATTGCCGACAATGATGCCGAGGATAATGCCAAACACCGCCCCCATGAGGCTGATCATGACAGCTTCGGATAAAAATTGTCTTCTCACCATTTTGCTTTTCCCACCAATTGCCTTTACCAGTCCCACCTCTTTTGTTCTTTCTGATACGGATACAAGCATAATATTCATCAGGCCGATTGCTGCTCCAATAAGGGTGATCAAACCAATTACAGTGGCAGATATGGTAAGAAAACCGAGACTCTTCATCGCTGTTTCTACGATGCTATCACTTTTATCTACTGCAAAATTGTTTTCTTCTGTTGTGGCCAATTTGCGTACTGCACGAAATCTTCCTTCTGCTTCACCAATGGCTTCAGGCACCTGGTTCATGTCATTGGTCATCACACCGATCACGTAGGAGAATCCGGGATTGAATGTTTTTCTTAAATTCTTATATCCTGTGATCACAACCAGATCGCGGCTGAACCCGAGCGTTGATCCCTTGCTTTCAAGAACACCAAGCACCCTGTATGGCAGATTGTTGATGCGGATGATCCTGTTCACTGCTCGCGATACATCCTCTCGAAAAAGTTTTCGTGCAATATCATAGCCGATCACCACAACACTTCGGCCACTTTGTACATCCTGCAAACTTAAATTGCGGCCATGCAGTACATTATAGCCATTTAGCATTAAATAATTCTGGTCTGCACCAAACATGATCACATTGGGTGATGACTTCCTGTTCTCATACGAAACGATATTATTCCTTCCCCCAAAAACTGAAATGCCTTTTGTGGAGGGAAAATGATATGCATTGATAAATTGTTCTGCTTCTTCCTCCGTAATCAATTTTCCGAGACTTGATTGTTTCTGTTTCTTCTGTCCCTTCTTGCTCACCTTCACTTCATTGCTGCTGTTGTTGAATTGGATGTTGCGTTCTTTATATCGAATGGTAAATCCATTTGCACCCATCGATGAAAAACTTTCAGTAAGCTTCTGATTCATCGCCTGGATAGCTGTAATAATTCCTATCAGCGCCATAATTCCAAAGGCGATAATGGCAACAGTTATGCCTGTCCGCAGTTTATTCGAACGGATCGTACGCCAGGCAAGAGACAGTACATCGGAGAACATGGGGCTAAATTAGGGGAAGATAACTACTTCATTCGTGGAGGTTGTAATTCGAGGGCAGTAGGCAGTGGGCAGCAGTGAGTGGTGAGTGGTGAGTGGGCAGTACTTCAGGTCGAAGAGTTTGTCAATTTGTGAATGGTGAATAGCTGAGTTATGCTTGATGATGTACTGTTAATTTGATGGCATCTGAAATTCGATGGAGTGGAATGTCGTGTTGGACTTTTTTATCCCCGAACTTACATTGACTAAAAAAATCGCAGATCAATTCAAACATTCCGATTAATTGATCGAAAAGAAAAACGTAATCACAAACTATTTGGGTAATCAACTGCCTACTCACCACTGCCCACTGCCTACTCACGACTCACCACTCACGACTCACTACTCACCACTCACTACTCACCCCCAATATCAACCGCCCGCAACAATCAGAAATACATCCAATACGTAATCCAGTTCGGAAACAAGCCAAGCAGAATGATCAACGCAGCCACACCAACCATGGTAATTTTAAATCCGCGTGTTACAGTGAATGATTGACCAACACCTTCGCGGAAATACATGGCCTGGATAACACGGAAATAATAATACACGCTGACTGCTGCCATGAGCACTGCAAAGATCACAAGCCATGTGTTGCCCGGTTCTGCAAGTGTTGCGCGGAGCATATAAAATTTTGCAAGAAATCCAGAGGTGAGCGGAATTCCAGCTAAGGATAATAAAAAAATAACAAGGGTCGCAGCAAGCAGTGGTTGCTTTCGGGCAAATCCATTGAAACCTTCAAAAGTATAATCATCAAATTTTGCCAGCACTGCGAAAATGCCAATGGTGGCAAGGCTGTACGAAGCTGCATACAACAGAAGTCCTTCTTTTGCATCGCTATTGAGCGCAAAAACAGCGAGCATCATGAAACCCGCTTGCGAAATACTTGAGTATGCAAGCATTCTTTTTACACTCTGCTGAAAGACTGCAGTAATGTTTCCAATAAAAAGCGTAATGGCAGCAATGATGGAAATGAGCAAAGCCCATTCATGGCGAAGATTGCCAAATGCCTGGTCGAATAAACGAATGAATGCAACAAAGCTTCCCACTTTTACAACTGTCGCCATGAAGGAGGTAAATACAGTTGGTGCCCCATCATACACGTCGGGAGTCCAGAAATGAAATGGTGCTGCCGAAACTTTAAATGACATGGAGAACATCAATAATAAAATACCACCCAATACAAGTACCGAGGGAGCCTGGGTTCCAATCGCCATTTTATCCGTATCGAATGTGCCTGTTGACCCATACAACAAAGCAATACCCATGAGCATTATTCCTGTTGAGAATGCACCCATCAGGAAATATTTCAATGAAGCTTCATTACTCTTGAGGTTTCTCTTGTCACTGCCGGTTAGAATATAAAGAGGAATGGAAATGATTTCTATTCCCAGGAATAATATCAACAATGAACGGAAAGAAGATGCAAGGGCAATACCACAAAAGATGAAAAATATCAAAGCATAATAGTCAGATTCATTCGCTCCCACTTTCGCAATCTCTTTCGACGATAGTATAAAGAAAATGAGAATGCAACCTGCAACGATCACGTTAAAGATCAATGCAAACCTGTCGAACTGCATCATGCCTGAAGTATCGATGTCAAAAAACCTGTAACCTGCAATCTCAAGTATGAATGCAACAAGTACCAGCAACATTCCTGTGACAGCAATTCTTCTTATTGCAACACTTTTTTTAAACATGATGCCGCTAAACATCATGACCACACCAAGAACTGCAGATAGTATAAGTCCGTTCATAATTATTTCTTCATCAATAGTGGTGTAACATCAGCTTCCCTCAAGATTGCATCACTTGATTCCTGTGTCAATGCAAGTAATGGTTCGGGGTATACACCAACCCAGAAAATTAAAACCACGATAATTGACAATACTGCTATTTCATTAAACCGGATGTCGTGCGCATTTTCAGTCAGCTTACTGCTGTCACCGTATAAAACTTTTTGCAACATGTTAAGCGTATACACCGCTGATAAAATAATGCTCACTAGAGCAACAACTGTAAAAACAACATTGTACTCTGTTACCTGAGAACTGAAAATGCCATTGAACATCATGAATTCACCAATGAAAGCATTTGTGAGTGGAAGTGCAATATTGGCAAGAGCAACAACAACAAGCAGGATCGCCATGGCAGGTGCTTTTTTTGCAAGTCCTCCCAACTCTGACATCTTTCTTGTTCCAAATTGTCTTTCGATCAATTCAATCACGATCCACAATGCAATAATGTTTACACCATGGTTAAACATTTGTATCATCACGCCCTGCATGCCTCCCGCTGTTTCTGCAAAAATGGTAACGCACATCAGTCCGATGTGTGCAATGGAAGAATATGCTACTAGTCTTTTAATGTCATCCTGCTGCATGGCAAGCAATGATGCGTAGATCATGCCGATCACTGCGAGCATCATGACTGTATTACCCCATTGATAAGATTCCGCAGGCAATACAGGCAACAACCATCTCAGTACAGCAAACACGCCCATTTTTACCATCACTCCACTCAGCACCATGGTGACTGCTGTTGGTGATTGTTCGTATGTATCTGGCTGCCATGTATGAAAAGGGAAAACCGGCATCTTGATTGCAAATGCAATGAACATCACCCAAAACACCCAATCCTTCATTTCACCCGTAACAGGGATCTGGTAAAATGATTCCATGCTGAAAGAATTACCAGGTGTTTGAAAATACAGGTAGAGAATACCGATCAGCATTAATACCGATCCTGTGAAAGTGTAAATAAAGAATTTAAATGTTACGGCAATTCTTCTCGCACCGCCCCAGATGGAACACAAAAAATAAGCGGGTATCAATGCAAGTTCCCAGAAGAAATAAAACAGCAATGCATCCAGAGCGAGGAATACCCCCATCAGTCCGGCCTGTGACAATAACATTAAACCGAAAAACTGGTTGGCATTTTTATATTCACTGTTCCAGGTTGCAATAAAAATTAATGGAAATGAAATGGCAGTCAACAGAGTCAGCAACTGTCCCATTCCATCCAGCCCGATCGTAAATGAACTTCCCAGGTTACCCAGCCACTGCGCTGAAAAATGCAGGGTATCTTCATTCCCCACAGTTAGTGCTGCCACCGAAACAGCCATTGTTGCAATGGAGGAAAACAACGCCCAGTTGCGCACAGCATTGCCATCACGAAAAAAGAACGCGATGATGCCAGTGAGCAGAGGGAGTAATATGAGGAGAAGGGCCAACATTCAATTTTAGATTTGAGATTTTAGATCTAAGATTTTCATCGATTACACGGATTAAGACGGATTACACGGATTTCGAACATTCGTTCATTTTGATACATTTATTATTTATCACACTAATTATTAAAAATTTCACTGATGACGAACTACAGATTTAGAACCTTAATTAACCAGTAATTTTTCTTTTAGTTAAGAAATCCTATAATCCTTAACCAATCCTGATATCCTATTACTAACCAATCCTTATCTCCTGATAAAGAACTGCAGCACAAAAAAGGCCAGCATGCTCAACACCATCAACAATACATAGCTTCCAACCTGGCCACTTTGCAACCAACGCATTTGTCTTCCGCCATAATGTACAGCGCGACCGACACCATTGACGATGCTGTCGATAAAAGCTGATTCAATAAAGCGGTTGAACAACACACCGGTTTTATTTATTGGTCTTACAATCACTTTATCATACAGTTCATCCACGTACCATTTATTCTCCAACACTTTTCCAAACCCTGCTGAACGTTCTTCCGTTTTTTTATACGAAGCAAATTTTCTCCAGGCAAAAATCACAGCGACTAAAATGAGCAGGATCGATGTACCCAACAAAATATATTCTGTATTTGGGTCAATATGATGTGCGTTGTGCGGAACGGCCGGTGCAAGGAACTCATTCAGGTAATGATGTGTTCCAAGTTGATCATTGATGATCTCTGGCAAACCGACCAGTCCACCCACCACTGAAAGAATCGCCAGGATGATCAGTGGAATTGTCATTGCAGCGGGACTTTCATGCAAATGATGTTGCTGATCGTGCGTGCCACGAAATTTTCCAAGAAAGGTCATTGCATATAAACGAAACATATAAAACGCAGTGAGCAGCGCTCCACCGAGTCCGATCCAATAAAGTATCGGTCCATAGCCATGAGCAGAATATGCAGAAATTAAAATTTCATCTTTTGAAAAGAAACCACTGAATGGCGGAAGTCCTGCAATAGCAAGACAGCCAAGCAGAAATGTGATGTGTGTAATGGGTAAATATTTTTTCAAGCCACCCATGTTGCGAATATCCTGTTCGTGATGCATGGCATGTATCACTGAACCTGCACCAAGGAATAACAACGCTTTAAAAAATGCATGCGTCATTACATGGAACACTGCAGCACTATATGCGCCAACTCCAAGAGCAAGGAACATATACCCTAACTGGCTGACGGTTGAATAGGCAAGCACTTTTTTAATATCATTTTGCCTCAGCGCAATAGTGGCAGCAAGTATCGCTGTTGCAAGACCAATGATTGCAACAACAGTTTGCGTGACGGGTGCTACAGCATACAATGCATTGCTTCTTGCAATCATGTAAATGCCTGCTGTCACCATGGTTGCGGCATGGATAAGGGCGGATACTGGTGTGGGACCAGCCATGGCATCTGGAAGCCATGTATACAATGGTATCTGTGCACTTTTACCGGTGGCACCAACAAATAACAACAGAGTGATAACGGTTACATCTGTTGCATCGAGCTGTCCAGCCTGTGCAAATACTTCATTGAAAGAAACAGATCCTGTTTTTGCAAGTATCCAGAAAATGGCGAGCAGGAATCCTAGGTCACCAATCCTGTTCATCACGAATGCTTTCTTTGCTGCGTTGTTGTATTCTGTATTCTTAAACCAATATCCAATCAGCAAATAAGAACACAATCCAACTCCCTCCCAACCAATGAACATGATCACGAAATTGGAACCAAGCACCAGCAACAACATGGAGAACACAAAAAGATTCAGGTAAGAAAAATAACGCGCGTAATGCTCAGGCCTTTCCTCATGCATGTAAGCTGCAGAATAAACATGAATGAGAAAACCGACACCTGTAATGATGAGCATGAACAATACAGAAAGCTGGTCCACCTGGAATGCGAAGGGGACATGCAATCCCGCTGTATTAATGAAATCGAAGTAATGGATCGGTTCTTTTGAAAAATCTCCATTTATAAAAATGAGCAACGTAATAATAAATGATGCAAAAACGGTGGCGCTCCCAATAAAAGCAATAACAGGTTTGGGAAGATACTTGCGACCCAATCCATTGATGAGGAATCCAAGCAGCGGTAGAACAGGGATGAGGTATGCGAGTTTACTCATTGCTTGTTATGATCAGTGTTTGAGCCGGTTTAAAAAGTTAATGTCAACTGAATGCACATTCCTGAACATCATTACAATGATTGCCAGTCCGACACTTACTTCAGCAGCCGCAACCACCATGATAAAAAAAACAAACAACTGCGCTTCAGTACCTGCAGATGCATCCGTTACTGCGCGTGTTGCGTGGTGCATTTTTGAAAATGCTACAAGCAACAGGTTGACTGCATTTAGCATAATCTCAATACACATGAAAACGATGATCGCATTGCGGCGTGTGAGCACACCGACGATCCCGATCGAGAACAAAGCAAGTGATAGAAATATGTAATAATTGACAGGCATTATATGTTAATTGTTATTCTCGTTTTCCAATTACAACCGCTCCAACCATTGCACTCAGGAAGAGAATACTGCTTATTTCAAATGGAACAACATATTTACTAAATAACATTCTCCCAAGATTTTGCATCAAGCCGATTTCGCCATCATTCACACTCGCCTGTTGTGCGCCGACCTCAGAATCTTTTAATGCGGCAACCAGTACCAGCAACAGGCAGCCGCCCGCGACTGCACCAATTATTTTTAACCATTTATTTTTCTGGGGTTCTGAATCCTTGTTTAGGTTCATCAGCATGATTACAAAGAGAAAAAGTACCATGATGGCTCCTGCGTAAACAATAATGTTTACAATGGCCAGGAACTGGGCATTCATTAAAATATAGTGACCGGAAATTGCGAAGAATGTTACAATGAGCCAAAGTACACTGAACACTGGATTTTTGTTTGTTACAACCATGAGTGCACTGAAAAGAGCCAGCACTGAAAGTATCCAGAATAGTATTTGTGTAATGTTCATTGATTGTTGCAGTTGGCCGTCGGGATCTATTTGGTCTTTTCTGATCTTTTAATTGCTGCATCTACTTCACCCTTTGCTTTCGCATATTCTTCAGGCTCTGTTTTCGGATCGGGGATCAGCAGATCATCTTTTTTATAAATAAATCCTTTTCTTGAATAGTTGGCTGGCGCAAATGTTTGCGTCAGGTAAATAGCATCTTTCGGACAAGCTTCTTCACACAACCCGCAGAATATGCATCGCAACATGTTGATCTCATATTTTGCTGCATATTTTTCTTCACGGTAAAGATGTTCTTCCGATGGAAGACGTTCAGCAGCTTCCATGGTTATTGCTTCTGCGGGACAAGCTACTGCGCAGAGTCCGCAAGCTGTGCAACGTTCTCTGCCTTCTTCATCCCTGTTTAATATATGCAAGCCACGGAATGTTGATGAGAACGGTCTCGTCTGTTCCGGGTAACTGATTGTCGCCTTCTTTTTAAAGAAATGCCCTAACGTAATGAACATTCCTTTGAAAATAGCAGGCAGGTAAAGCTTCTCCCATACATTGAGAGGCTTTCTTTCCACCACTTTCGCCTTATTTGTAAGTGCCTGCATTTATAATAAGTTGTTCTCTGTTTGAGGTCGCAAAAATATTTTCATGGGGTGAGCTTACCAACTATTACTTATTTGTTCAATAACAGTATCACCACCGCTGTTATGAGCATGTTTGCCAGTGCCAGGGGGATCAAACCTCTCCAGCCAAGATTCATCAACTGGTCATACCTGAAACGTGGAATGGTCCACCGAATCCAGATAAAAACAAAAAGGAAAAAGAAAACCTTCATCATCAACATCACAGCTCCCAGGATGCCCGCAAGGTTTTGACTCCATTGTGATTCATCAACAAAAGGAATATCATATCCACCAAAGAACAATGTGGCCATCACCGCACTGCTGATAAACATGTTGATGTATTCAGCAAAAAGATAAAATCCAAGTTTCATGGATGAATACTCCTGGTGATATCCGAAGTTCAATTCATTTTCTGCTTCGGGAAGATCAAAGGGAGTGCGATTGCATTCAGCAAGCGCACAAATAAAAAAGATCAGGAATCCGAGAGGTTGTAACAAAACATTCCAGTAACCATCCATCTGTTGCTGAACGATCACGCTCATGCGAAGGGAACCTGTTAACATCAGCAATGCGATTAATGTTATTCCCATTGCGAGCTCATAGGAGATCATTTGTGAAGCGCCACGAATGGCAGCCAGTAATGAAAATTTATTATTGGACGCCCATCCACCGATCATGATGCCATACACGCCAAGACTCACAACACCAAAGATGTAGAGCACACCAATATTTATATCAGCGATTTGCAATGAAACCTGCCTGTCAAAAATTTCAACTGTACCGCCCCAGGGAATAACGGCTCCCGTAAGCATTGCTGTTATCATGGCAAGGCATGGACCGAGAATAAAAAGAAATTTGGATGAAGCGAGTGGAATAATTTCTTCCTTGAAAAATAATTTACCTCCATCAGCAAGCGGTTGCAGAATTCCAAAAATTCCGGCACGATTAGGTCCTCTCCTGTCCTGCAAAAAAGCTGCAACCTTTCGTTCTGCATATGTTGTATACATCGCGATCAGCAGGGAACCAGAAATAACCGCTCCAATCAGCAGAAATTTTTCAATTAAATATGGCCAGTCGATTGCTAAAAACATTTTTTTATACTTTACCCCTTCGAAAAATCAGGGTCTTACCTCAAATCAAAAATCAAAAACCCAATCCCGATAGCTATCGGGACAAAAATTTCGTCACGTATTCGGATTGGTGGAATCCGTTCCCTCCCAATTCGGTCCCTTACCCTCTTTCACATCCATCCTGTTATCCGAATAGGCATGTGGATCTTCATCGAAAGTCTTTGAAGATGCCGGCCCTTTAATTTCACTGAGTTCGACATTATTTACATCACTCACATCCACGATGTCAAGCAATAATTTTGGAGCACGTCCATCCATCAGTGTTGGCAAAAACTCTGATGGTTTCTTAACGCCCACATAATGTCCCTGTGAAATCACACTGTGCCGGTTTACTCTCGTTGGTCCTTCAATGATCCAGTCACTTGATTTCTTTTTATCAAACCTGCATGTATTGCAAATCCAATCCTCCACTTCACCCCACTGATCTTTTCTTGCAGTTACGCGCAGTACTTCATCACCCCGCATCCACAACCTTACTTTTCCAGCGCATTTTTCGCAATGCCTGTGTGCTTCCACTGGTTTAGTAAACCAAACCCTGTTCTTGAACCTGAAAGTGCGATCGGTCAATGCACCTACAGGACACACATCGATCACATTACCCACGAACTCGCTGTCGAGTGATTCCCTGATATAGGTTGCAATTTGGGAATGATCACCACGATCAAGCACACCGTGTTCCCTGTTATTGCAAACCTGGTCGGCTACATACACACAACGATAACAGAGAATACACCGCGTCATGTGTAGTTGAATGTTTGGACCAAGATCTATTCTTTCAAAGGTTCTTCTCTTGAATTCATATCTCGTATTAATCCCGCCATGCGCATAGCTGAGATCCTGCAGATCGCATTCTCCTGCCTGGTCACACACGGGGCAATCAAGCGGATGATTAATGAGTAAAAACTCAACAACACCTTTTCTTGCATCCAGCACATCAGGATTTGTAATGCTTTCCACTACCATTCCATCCATCACGCCTGTCCTGCAACTTGCAACCAGCTTCGGCATGGGGCGCGGATCAGCGGCTGAGCCTTGCGCAACGCGCACGAGGCAGGTACGGCATTTACCACCCGAGCCTTTGAGCTTGGAGTAGTAACACATTGCAGGGGGGACGACATCGCCTCCGATCATGCGAGCGGCCTGTAATATGGTGGTACCTGGCTCAACGTCCAGGGAAATATTATCAATAGTTATCTTAAAAAGTTTCTTTTGTTCTGACATTCGATTTTTATTTCACGCAACGACGCAACGGCCTGCGGCCGCAACGAACGCTACGTTTACAAATTATTCGCTATCCTTTTCAAACCGTCTTTTAAAAATTCAACATTAAAGTTCACAATCAAACCAAGTTTTAATCCTGTCAATTTTAGATACGATTGCAATTGCTTAAAATGAACAGGTGCAAGTGCTTCGATAGATTTTAATTCCAAGATCACTTTATATCCGAGTATTAAGTCAGTTCTAAAACCAATACCCATGTTAATACCGTCATGAATTAAAGGAACACCTCTTTGTCTCTCGATATGAATTCCAGTTTTATCCCATTCATGACAAAAAATCGCTTAATATATGCTTTCAAATAACCCCGGACCATATTTCCTATGAATATAAAAACAGATGTCAAGGGCTTTTGCTGCAATTTCATTTTCCGTCATAGTCTTATGTTTTCAACAAGACTAATCAGCTTAAATCAAAGAGCAATGATGTTTACCTTTTCGAATTACAGTATTTTCCCACGTTGCGTTCGTGAAAAAACGTTGCGTCGTTGCGTGAAATGCTTTGCTCACTTTGCGTCTTTGCGTGAAGACTTAAACCACAGCCTTTAGAGGCTCCGCATATCCCGCAATTCCATAATTCCTCTTCTGCGCTTCATCCGCGTTTGTCACATGCCACTCAAACTCATCCCTGAAATGCCTGATCGCTGCTGCAACGGGCCATGCTGCTGCATCACCAAGTGGACAAATTGTATTGCCTTCAATGCGACGTTGAATATCCCACAACAAATCAATATCACTCATCTTGCCTCGACCGTATTCGATGTTGTGCAAAATTTTTTCCATCCATCCGGTGCCTTCTCGGCAGGGTGAACATTGACCGCAACTTTCATGTCTGTAAAATCGTGCAAGCGTCAACGTATGACGCACCACGCACTGATCTTCATCCAACACAATAAATCCACCAGATCCCATCATCGTTCCCGTTTGAAAACCTCCATCAGCAAGACTTTCATACGTCATCATGCGCGTTTCACCCTTTGCTGTTTTCAATGTAAGGTTTGCAGGAACAATCGGAACTGATGATCCTCCCGGAATGCATGCCTTCATTCTTTTTCCATTTGGAATGCCTCCGCAATATTCATCACTGTAAATAAATTCTTCAACAGATATATTCATTTCAATTTCATACACGCCTGGTTTATTGATATTACCACATGCAGAGATCAATTTTGTTCCCGTAGATTTTCCAATCCCAATTTTCGCATAAGCATCACCGCCATGATTAATGATCGGAACCACAGCAGCAAGCGTTTCAACATTGTTCACAACTGTTGGACAATCCCATAAACCTTTCACGGCAGGAAACGGAGGTTTGATTCTCGGGTTACCACGTTTGCCTTCCAGTGATTCAAGCAATGCCGTTTCTTCACCGCAGATATATGCACCAGCTCCGCGTTGCACATAGATCTCACAATCAAAGCCACTGCTTAAAATATTTTTTCCAAGCCATCCATTCTGTTTCGCTTCTGCAATAGCCTGTTCAAGTATATCAACGATCCATGCATATTCACCACGTATATAGATGTA
>CAZCKF010000008.1:16324-18827 GCA_964499155.1 uncultured Chitinophagaceae bacterium | reverse complement strand
CTGCGGGCAATAAAAAAAGATAATAACAATAACAAAATAGAAGCGGATAACATAAATGTGATCGTTTTGTAAAAAGCAGGTCTGACTTTTACGGACAAAAGTGACCTCGTTACAGATGTTTCGCCATTTGCATTCACGGCTCGAACCAATATCCTGTATTCACCGGGTGCTAATAGAGGAAAATTCAACGTTCCTGGATGTTCTAATTCATTCCAAAGGGTATCAGGCTGATTCTCATAAACCGCGTATTGATACTTGATTTTATCCTGATCTAAGAGTTGCAAATTTGAAAATTCCAGAATTAGGTTTTTAATTCCTCTTTCACTTGTCTTTATTACGACATTTTTTAATGAATCGGCCCTTAAACGATTTGATAAAAAATCGACAGATATCAATTCAACAGGTGCGACATTTTGAGGTAATAAAACTAAATCTGGGTGAAACTGTAATATGCCCGCAGATCCAAAAAATAAAAATTCACCAGCAGGGGTTATGGGGATATCTACATTGAGGTAAGAAGTTATGGGCCATTTAAAATCTCTTTGATAAAAGAGCTTTTTAAACTTTTTCGTTTTCAAATCCATCCTGATTATTTCATGATCTGTGGCCAACCATAAGTAATTTTTGTGAATTCTGCTAGCTACGGTGAAAGCATTGTTTGTTGAAAGAATTTTCCCAAGATGCAAAAATTTTCCCGTTTTTGTTTCCAATATCTCCGCCCCGAATTCGGATAAAAGCAAGATCTCGCCAGGTGCAATTTGTTTGATCGACCGAATACCTCCAATCCAAAGTGAATCTGGATGATTGGTTTCAGTGCGGTACGATTTTATAACACTCCTGGTTTTTAAATCAAGATGGTAAAGTGAAAAATCATTGTAACTTCCAAACCAAAGTTGATGCATCTCCGGATCGATCAAAATTGCGCTCTCACCTGTGTGTGGAAAAAACGTGGAGTCTAGTACACCAGTTTTTTTGTTATAAGAAACTAGGTAGTTTGCGTCTTCTACCCACCAGCAGTTGCCAAGAGAGTCTTCCTGGCAATACATATTTATATATGTTTCAAGCAAACCAATCGGAATAGATTTGAAAGTCTTTAAATCAAGCTTGAGGTTTTTTTGTGGAGAATAAATATAAATGCTATCGTTTCTGAAATTTCGTATTGCATTTCCATAGATATGTCCGATGAAATGGGTTTTTTCAATTTTGTAATCTAATGATAATCTGGCTAATGCATCTCGTGTAAAAACCAAAAAAGAGTTGTTATTAATAAACATTGCTCCCGTCATTGCATTACCAAGAGTTTTTTCACTACCCTTTGGATAAGGTATATGCCGAACAGGGTTTTGCCCGACTGAAAAATAGTTAAGAATTCCTTTACTCACTGACCAGCATTCATTGTCTAGGATTGCTAGACCGTAATCAGACGCTGCAACTGTGCGACCTTCGCCCCAATACCCGTTAGGGTCGTTCGGATTTGCTTTCAGGTATTCAACGGTTTTTTGGGAATGGTCAAACCGCAAAAGATAACCGTTGATCAGGTGAATCCAAATATCCTTCTGGTTACCACTTTTTATAAAGCCGACAGGTATTGTTCCTTTCTCCTGACCATATTGAATTTCGAAGTCTCCCGAAAAACTGACAAACTCACTCGTATGAGTCTTCAATGAATGTTTTTCTATATACCCATGATTGCCATATGAAAACCATAATGAGGAATCATATAAATCAAAATGTAATGAGTAAACATTTTGATACCTTGAGTTATTAAGAAATGGAATTTGACCTTGGTCGGCAAATAATATTTTATTATCGCTAACATCGTATTTCCATACTCCTTTACTGTAATAAAATAAATTAGCAATCCCCCATAAGTTTCCATCAGGGTCTATTTCACTTATATATAGATTTCCTAATCCATCAGTTCTTTTATCGCCAAACTTTTTGGTGAGTGTTTTTTCTTTCCAGGAATACTTAAACAAACCGGTTGAACCACTAACCCAGATATTACTTTCTCTATCGCGTATTATTGATCTTAAATAAATTGGTTTGAAATTGTCAGAAGTTTTCAAATCCAATTTTTGAAATATTTCCTTTTCACGGTTAAAAACAGCTATCCCTTCATTTCCTACCAGCCATAAATTTCCATCAGGTGCCTCTATCATACCACATAAGCCTGTTAAAGGAAGACCAGAGCCGGTTCCGGGTTGAATTGTATAGGCCTTGAACCGAATTCCATCAAATCGCTCAAGAGACGAATAATTCAAAAGCCATATGAATCCTTTCTCATCTTTTATAAATGTATGAGGTGAATAGGCGGGATCTGTTAAAGTATGATGTTTAATAATGAAAGAATAATCAATCCTTTGAGGTTGATTTAAACAAATCTGTTTTAACGAACTTTGACCATAACCAATCAGGTTGGAGAAAATTAATATGCTGAAATAAATTAACCTTCTGTCCATCTCCAATAAATATAGAATTCTGCATTCTATACAGGTCGGTC
>CAZCKF010000008.1:14914-16314 GCA_964499155.1 uncultured Chitinophagaceae bacterium | reverse complement strand
ATGCAGCTATTAGGAAATAACCGATAATTGAGTGCGGATAACTGCAGCTTTTAGAGGGGTACTTATAAGTTAGAAACTAATCTGGTAATTGGCAAGAAGTTTCAAGAAATAAATTACAAAAACGAAATCGACTCACAATAACTCAACCACTAATCAGTGTAATCTATCTTCCCCGCCTTCGCCTGGCTTAGGCGGACAGGCGTGTAATCCATTAGTACAATCGGTCTCTTTCAATGTTATTTCTAAGCAAAACAAAAGTCCCAGCTCTGATAACGACTTCTTTTCGAAGAAGAAGATGGCCATCAAGTATTAGAGTAGTATCTGTGTAATCCGGTTGAATCAGTGTTATTAAACATACAGAAGCTCGACAGACACTTCAAATTCTTAAACGACCTATCAATCAATCAAGAGCGAAAGAAAGAGAAACAGAAAGAGAAAGAGGGCGGCCTTCTTAAGATAGATGGTCGATAGAGTAGAAAAAAATCAATTCTTCACGAACGTATCCGTGAAATCCGTCTTAATCCCCGCCTTCGCCTGGCTAGGGCGGGCAGGCGTGTAATCATTCGTGTAATTCGTCTTAATTCGTGTTATCTGTATCTATATAAAAAAGAAGGCCCCGGTTTACACCAGGACCTCTCTTGTCTAATTATTGGGTTTTAATGTTTACTTAGCCTTCTTGTTCTTACCAAGATGGATTTGGAAACCTGCACCAAATCCGATTGAATTTGAACGGTCGTCAACATCTTCCATTTTCATAGAATTGTAACCAAGGGTAAATTCCATAGCTACATTGTTTGTAAGGAAAAATGCAGGACCTGCTGCGATAGTGAAACCAGAAAATGAACTGCTTCCGTTTTCTACTTTAGAAGTACCGAAAGAATAGCTCGCGTCAGCAAATACATTGATTTTCTGACCAGCACCCAGGAAATAATAACGTGCAAATGGAGACAATGCAAAAGAAGAAGATTCAACTTCGATGATTCCTTCCTCCATTGTAGATGATCCGATGTTTACACGAGCACCAAGCGCAAGGGCATCTTTAATAAAATAACCTGCGTTAGGTGAAAAATCCAGATCAGTTGATTTAGCATCACCCTGTTTTGTGGATACAAAAGATGCAGTACCACCGATCATTAAATTTCCTCTTGAAGTTTGTGCGCTTGCTGCAACACTTAAGCAAATAAGAGTAAGAGACATTAGAGTAATTCTCACGTTTTTCATAAGATGATTTTTGTGCGCACAAGGTATAATGCATACAGTCGGCGTACAAGCAGGTTTTACGACTGAAAATCAACAATCTTTTTCCGTAAAAACTGCAGGAGTCCAGTATGGTATTTTTGCGATGATAGCGGAAAACATAATTCGCAAGACGATGGAAATTAAGCCGCTGCCACGGAAAC
>CAZCKF010000008.1:0-14904 GCA_964499155.1 uncultured Chitinophagaceae bacterium | reverse complement strand
CATGAAAAAGGCACTGCCAGAATGAAGGACAATGCTTTCGATATTCAAAAAACCAACCGGTTTGCGTGGTATGTTGCTTGTTGCCTTTGATATGCGCTGCACGCTACACGCTGCACGCTGTACACGGAAAGAAGAAAATATGTAGTAATCAATAAAACCTGTAATAAATATTGTTTCTTACGAAGTTTTTTTGGAGTCAGGTAGTTTTGAATGGCGAGCAGTTCGTCATCATTGAAATTCGCCTTCTCTCTTAGTTTTTGGAAAAATAATTCGTACATCAACCCCAAATCTTATTATAATATTTCCGAACGTAAAGGTTTACTTAATAATTATTCTCCCCTATTTATTATTGGCCAGCCACGATTGCAACGCCCCAATCTCAGCCTGTTGTGAAGTGATAATATTATTGGCCGTTGTTTTTAATCTTTCGTTTTGGGGGTTTGCAAGTAAATACTCTTTCGACATGTCTATTGCAGCCTGGTGATGGGGAATCATCGATTGAACAAACTGCTTATCTATACTTCCTTCATGATCCATATCCATTTTCATCTGGTCCATGATTGACATCGTTTTTCTGTAATATTCATCGTTTGTGCCTGGAGATTGGTGACCCAATAACAAACTGTCAAAAACAGCAATTTCCTTTTGCTGGTCATTGATCATTTTCTGCGCCATTTGTTTAATGAGTGGATCTGATCCATTTTGCACTTCCAGTCTGGCCATTTGCACCGCACCCTGGTGATGCAGTTTCATGAGGTTCGCAAAATCTTTATCTGTATCACGAAATGAAGTGGCGCTTTTCA
Organism: uncultured Chitinophagaceae bacterium; assembly: GCA_964499155.1. Taxonomy (GTDB): domain Bacteria; phylum Bacteroidota; class Bacteroidia; order Chitinophagales; family Chitinophagaceae; genus CAZCKF01. Next base: position 14,101 of record CAZCKF010000008.1, on the reverse strand, counting down.
TATCCAACATCATTTTATCCATCAACCCCATCATTGTTGCGGATGAATCTGTAGAATTGCCACCTGCATGATTGGTGTGGGAAGTTGAATCTTTGGTTGTGGGATGACCACTGTGCTTGTCATTACATGCAAAAACAATTAAAGCAAGCAGTGCAACTATTATTTTTTTCATCTGTCTACATTTAATGTACAATGCAAAAATAGGTCGGGGATATTTGGTAGGTTTTTATCAAATCTTTGGACTGAATACCCATTATATTTTATGCCTTTTTTTTACTTTCTTGCACTCATGTTGAAACGCACAGCGAGTTATATTTATCTTATATGTATTGTTCTGTTTTTGGGATGCGAAAAAGTAAATGATCCGGATCCTGACCCAGACCCGAATCCTCCACCAGTTGCAGATTTTGGAAAGATCATCTTCCTCCAGGACACTGTGCGCGTATACAACACCGCAACGGGAGATGTTATTACAAACCTTCCTGGTGCCACACTCGTTGGCAGTTATATAAATACCGCTACCATTCATGATACATTGATCTATCAACCTTCTACCAACCAATTGCTTGCGTTCAGCACAAAAACAGGAAAACGTGTTTTCACATATATTTTCACTTTCACCGGTTATTCAAATGGAGGGGTAACAGCAAGCTGGCCGATCATCGAGGGCAATAACCTATATACAACCGGTATTGATGCTGGTGGTGGATCAATAAGACTCACAAATCATCACAGGCTGACAGGAAATTTAATTTATAAATCAGATTTTTCTGTTAGCAATGAATTTGTACCTCCTTATCCTCACCACCCCACTCCGGCATTATTTGGCGATAAAATTTTTATGACAAGATGGGTTGAACTTGCAGGTGGAACTGAATACCATGGAGTGATTGGCTTTGATAAAAACACCGGTGCTAAACTCTGGTATATTGAGGACTTTAATTTGTACCGGCAAATGAATCGATTTCCTTTGGTACACGATAATAAGCTAATCGTTTTTTCCAGGTATAACAAAACCGTGTATGCACTCAATCCAGACAATGGAAATGTTATCTGGTCACGACAGCTTACAGGCACATACCTGCAGGATGTTGAATTGAAAATTGCGGGAAGCCAGGTGATTGTACAGGCCTGGGAAGATGGTATTATTTTTCATTACCTGGATATTGCCACAGGAAATCTTGTAAAATCTAAAAAACACGCAGGTGAATATTTCGCTGGCTATGATGACAATCATTATTACATCCGCAGTCATGTTTCTGAAGGGAAATTTTTAAGAAAATTTGATTACGCCACAAATACTGAACAATGGTCGAAGGAATTTCCAACAGGAATGCTGGACGTGCCAACGATCACAGATAAATACATCTTTCTACTTGTATATACCGGCAATCCATGGCAACAGCAGTTAAAAATTCTCGACAAGCAAACGGGTGCTCTTCTAAAAACAACAACGCTTGTCCCTGGATTAACCTTTGGCCGTTTCATTGTAATAGATAAAGATGGAAAAGGATTTACTACCTACCGGGGAGTGGGTTAGTTCATTTGCCGTTCTTATATCATTTCATTTTTGCGAAACTGCTCTCCCGGAAATGAATTAATTTCCATACATGCAGATTAAACTTTCAATTTTCCTTGTAACACTTATTGCAACAACGGGTATAAATCCTACTTGCAAAGAAAAATACGTTCTGCAAACAGTTGAAGAAAGTCAGATTCGCACAGGCGCCGAACAAACAGACAAATACCTCGACTACCTCCGAGGCAAACGCATTGGCATTCTTGCCAACCAAACAACCATCATTGGTAAAACACACCTTGTTGACAGCCTGAAATCACTTGGAATTAATGTCACGATGGTATTTGGACCCGAACATGGTTTCCGTGGAAATGCAAGTGCTGGTACAAGAGTGAATGATGAAATTGACAGCGCAACGGGTATTCAGATTGTGTCATTATATGGTGTGCGTAATCGTCCGACCAAAGAACATCTTGACCAGATCGATCTTATGATATATGATGTGCAGGATGTTGGTTGCCGTTTTTATACGAACATCAACAGGCTTGCAAACATGATGTCGGCATGTGCTCAAAACAATAAGGAAGTTCTTATCCTGGATCGCCCGAATCCAAACGCGTATCTCGTTGATGGTCCGATCCTCGACATGAAGTTCAAATCCGGTATTGGCCAATTTCCCATTCCTATTTCACATGGACTTACCATTGGTGAATTTGCACAAATGTTAAATGGTGAAGGCTGGCTTGATAGTGCAGTGAAATGCAAGATCAAAATAATCCCGGTTGCGAACTACAATCATGATATGCCTTACACACTTCCTGTAAAACCTTCTCCCAATCTGAATACTCAACAGGGCGTTATGTTGTATCCATCAACATGCTTGTTCGAAGGCACTGCTTTGAACCATGGAAGAGGAACCTATTTTCCATTCACCGTACTAGGTGCCCCAAGCCTCAAGGGAAAATATTCTTTCTCATTCACACCCATAAGCATTCCTGGTATGGCGGAGACACCACTGCATATGAATAAGGTGTGTTACGGATTGGATCTCCGCAACTACGATGTTGAAATACTTCGTAAATCGAAAAAACTGAATATCCAGTGGATGAAGGAACTATACGCTGCATTTCCGGAGAAAGAAAAGTTTTTTGATTTTTCACAAAGCAGGGAAATGGGAAATATCGACAGACTCGCAGGAACTGATTTATTTGAGCAACAAATAATAAATGGTGTTTCCGAGGAAGAGATCAGGAAGAGTTGGGAACCGGGGTTGAGTGAGTTTAAGAAGATGAGGAAAAAGTATTTGCTATACCCCTAGTGGGTTGATAAAAAGCTGTAAGCTACACGCTGCACGCTGCAAGCTGTCGCTCCAATTGCTGCGCATGCGCATACAATGTTAATCGGCACAGTTGAAAAGTAGTTACTATTGGAATTATTTTGCTATAAGCTTTAAGCTGTACGCTGATAGCTTGACTGTAATTTGCTTCGCATTTGCATTTAATTCTAATCGGCAAGCTCGAAGTGTCATTATTTATTTGTGATACCTATTTATTGAAGTGCTTGGCACTACGGAATGAAATGCTGACTAATTTGTCGATTTTACAAATCAATCAACCCCTGCCGTCAAATCTTCAAATCTTCAAATCGAAATATTTGCGTCTTTTGTTCACTTTGCGCCTTTGCGTGAACCTCGACAAGCTCGGTTTGACATTCTCGTCAAGCATGTTTGACATTCCCCTCAGTCAAAATCAAACATATCCCCCAGAAATCCCTTCTTCTTTCGATACGGCTGGTTTGGATAACGCTTATCATATTTCTGATCATATTCATCTTTGCGATACGACTGATCAGATGAATATTTATTGCTGTCACCACCATAATGATCTGCAGTTCTTTCAATGATCTTATCGAGTTCGCCTTTGTCCAGCCACACACCACGGCATTTAGGACAATAATCAATTTCAACTCCCTGGCGGTCAGACATGACGAGAGTTTCGTTACAGTTTGGACAATTCATGGTTTTCTGTTTTTCTTGATGCAAAAATAATGGGAGAACGTTTTTTGTTGCTGAAGGCAGTGGGCAGTAAGCAGTAGGCAGTTGAAATCGCTGACTGTTTGAACTTTACTCACGACCCAATGCTGTATTCCTCCGAGTTATTGGTCTCAAGTATGAAGCCGCGGTTGTGTATATTCCGAATCCGAATGGTTACATCCTTCTCCAGGTATTTTCGAAGACGTGTAATAAATACATCCATACTTTTCCTGGAAAACAAATCGGCAACACCCCAAATGGTTTTCAGCAAATGTTTCCGCTCAACCAGATTGTTTGCATTTAATACAAGTTGTTTTAATAATTCGTTTTCCTTTTCTGTCAGTATTCGTTCTTCATTGTCATAAATCAGTTTCTGATTTGCAGGTTGAAAAACATATTTGCCAATATGTAGTGCATCAACTGTTCCTTCTGGCCGATTACTGCGATTAATGATTGCTTTTATTTTCGCCAGTAATAATTCTTCATCAACAGGCTTTACTTCGTAATCATCGCATCCCAGCCGGTATCCCTTGAGTTTATCAATTTTTAAAGCACGCGCTGTCAAAAAAATAAATGGAATGTTCTTACCTGCAAATTTCATGCTTTGTGCAACCTGGAAACCATCTGCACCAGGTAATGAAATATCGAGTATACACAAATCATATTTATTTTCCTGCAATTCATCAATGGCACGTTTTCCATCCTTGATCCACAAAACACGATAGCCGTTTAACAATAAGTATTCACTGAGAATGTATCCAAAACTGTTGTCATCCTCCACCAGCAATATTGAGTTGTCTTTGGAGTTCATGCAACGGGTAGATGAATGATAAATTCGGTTCCTTTATTCAGTTCAGAATTGACAGTTATCGATCCCTGGTGTGATTTAATGATCCTGCTCACATAACTCAATCCCAACCCAAATCCTTTTACACCCGACTCATTATTAGCAGGATCCCGGTAAAACATATCAAAGATTTGTTTTTGAGATGATGGTCGTATACCGATACCACTATCTTTTACGCGAATTAATATTCCTTTTTCTGAATCTGATGTTGCAATAAAAATAACAGGATGATCATGGGAATATTTAATGGCATTGTCGACAAGGTTGTAAATCATATTGGTGATATGCACTTTGTCGGCCATCAGGCATTCATTTACAGCCATGAGGTCCAACATGATTTTTCCACGGGCATTTTCAATCGCTACTTCAAAACTGGCTACAACAGTTTTAATCAATGCATGAATATTGACAGATGTTTTATCCACTTCAAAATTTCCGGAGTCCACCAACGCAACCTGCAGGATCTTATCTACCTGTGTTTCAAGCCTGGCACTTTCATTGTCAATGAGGTTTACATAGTCCAAATTTTTAGACGGTGAGGACAATGTTTTTTTCAGCATCCGGGATGAAAGACGGATGGAAGCAATGGGTGTTTTGAATTCGTGTGTCATATTATTGACAAATTCATTCTTCATCATGGCAAGTTTCTTCTGCTTTCGTAGTGCGATAACCGTATATCCAAATAAACCTGTCAACAAAAGCATTAGTAATATGCTAACTCCCAATTCAATCCCCAGTTTTTGGATGAGAAACTGCCAGTGAGATTTAAAATAAACAGCCATATGATTTTCATGCTGGTGATTGACAGCCCCAGTAATCGGAAAAATAATTTTCGATTTCCTGATCTGTTCTGTAAACCTGGATTCGCTCACAAGCAATAACTGGTTTTCGCAGCAACCCATCATTCCAAATTCATATGGATCGTTGATATTATGTTCATGAAAAATGCTGTCGATAGCTTTTTTATAAATAACGATTAATTGTTTTTGTACACTTTTTTGATCCGACGTCGATGTATCTGGGATTGGAAATACAACATTCGTTTTTGCAGCACCCGAAAGCAATTCGCGCGTACTTCGTTCAAATTCAAGTTCACTCAACTGAATTGTTTTCCTGAGCCAATTGCTTTGGATATAGATCAACCCGGCCAAAGAAAATGCTGCAAACAGGAGTATCGCAAGGCTTGTACCGCTTTTCATTACCTGAAATTTATAAAATCATTTCAGTAATCACCGGTTATTAAGTTTTCGTTAAGCAAATTAATTCTGCGTATGTATGATTAAGTTTTCAAATACCCAAACTATACATGCTGCCGAATATTTTTGAATAAAAACATGATTCAGAAAGTAACATTGCTTTACTGTTTTTTGCTTTTAACTCAAATGTTTGCGTTTTCTCAAACATTTAAAGCAGGTAAAAGTCAATTAATTCCCTTTTCAGACACACATAAACCACTTGCAGAACCACATCTTGCCGTAAATCCGGATAACCCCGCACACATGCTGGCTGCCGCAATGTGTTATGACTCTGCAGTCACTTCGGAAATCCGTACCCATATCGTCTTGTTTGCTACAAAAGATAATGGACTCACATGGTCTCAAACAGATCTTGATATGATCAGTGGCTTCGATCCATGGGTTGCCATCAGGAATGATAAACAGGCTGTACTTGTTGCATTAGCAGGTTATAAAGACGCGCCACGCATGAACCTTGTCGCATATCATTCGGAAGATGGTGGGTTTACATGGAACAGGCAGCCTGTAAAATTTGGTGCAGCACATGATCATCCAACACTTGCTATGGATATGGAAAATGATCGCAGGTTGTATGTTCTTTCGAGTCTTGTGATGAGAAAGGACAGTGTGAAAAATTTTGTAGCATATATGAATTATTCTGATGACTGGAAGACGTTCCAGGATTCGGGATTCCACTTTGTGACAGGTACGATGAGCAGTAACACTTTGACCGCGCTCGTATCAGATGGTAAATTCATCGCGCCATATATAGAATACTCTGTGACCAACAACCAGGCCACAGGTGCTTCGGTGAAAATGACGAGTTATGATTGTTGTCTCGGATTTACGGAAGCGAAATTAGTTACTTCCAATATTGGTGTACGCAAAGGTTTTGCGGCCCTTGCGGTGGACAACTACAGTAAGTACAAGGGAAGAATGTATTTATTAAAAAACAGTGGCGAGGATGCGCTGAGGTCTAATGGATTATTTCTTCAATATTCTACAGATGGGATTTCCTGGTCAAAAGATATTCGTGTGGATCAAAACAATAATAAAGAAAAATTTATCCGCAATGGTACAATCTCCGTCAGTAAAGATGAAGTAATAGGGGTTGCATTCGTCGATCGTAGGAATGATACAGCATTAACAAAGAACGATGTTTATTTTACAATTTCGCAAGATGGTGGTTTCAGTTTTCAAAATGAAATACGCCTTACTGATATAAACTCTGATCCGCTGACAACATTAAATGGAAAAGCGGGTACGAGGCATCTAGCGGGTGGAGATTATATGGGTTGTGTCGCAAAGCCTGATGGAAGTTTCCAGGTGTTGTGGGCGGATGCGCGGAGTGGGATTTATCAATTGTATACCACTGAAATAAAAATAAAGGAATATTAAAAGGAGGTAATATCTATGACCTATTCTATGCCCCCTTCCGAAATGCAAGCACCCTGTCTGAAAATTCTGCATTCAAATTTCTTGACACTGGAATTAACTCATCATGTCCCTCTACTTTTAATTTATAACCCTGTGCATTTCCCTCAACATGGACAACCTTATCAAGGTTAATGATGAATGCACGATGGCATTTGAAGAAAAGAGGGTTTTGCAAAAGCACCTCTTCTGCTTTTTTTAAGCTCGAGCGGATAATCGAATAAACCAGCTTGTCTTTTTGAATATGAAACAGCTTGATGTAATTACTCGCAGAAGTGACTAAATGCAAATCATCGGGATATAATTCCAGGATTTCATTCTGGTATTCACCCGTTAATACAAGCTTTGATACAGGCTGCTGGAATTCTTCATTTACATGAGGAGTTTTGTTTTGCTCATGTAATTTTTTATCTATCATTTCAGCCTGGGTACTGAATTTTTTCAGCAGCATATTTTGTCGTAACAAAATGAAAATACTGACAGGCAATAAAGCAACAGCCAATGTAATACCCTGGAACCAGATAGCACTTGAAAGTTCAAGGGTGGTGTCGACCAATAACGGTGATACCAGATAATTCACCAAGCCAACCAAAAAAATAATCGTTGCTGTAAACACAATTTGTTTGCCTGCTGTCCACGATCTTTCATTGAATTGCGCAGGCATGAGCATTGGAAATATAATAGTGGCTGAAAAGACGCAGGTGAATGTAATCAAACCATACACCAATGCAATTGTAGTTAATTGCCGTGAAGGGAACTGGTCCAGTTCAAATGGTTTGAATACCATCAGGAATGCAAAAATGAACCCACCAAAAAACGCAGCCATTCCCAATTTATTCCGCGCGCACGGATCATAAGGAAATGGCTGCCTGAAAATGTCGGCTAATGGCATATCTAAAAATAGTTATTACTCTGATCCCAGCTTAGACAGTAATGAAATTGCTTGTTTATGCCCCCAATTGGGTGAAATCGATGTTGCTGGTTTAAAAGCATCGAACTTTTCAATTGCTTTTTTAACTGTTTCTCTTGCTGGTTTTTTACCACCGCCAAAAGCTTCCGGCGTATTTGCAAGCAAACGTGCCTGTAACAGGTAAATGCGAGGATTGTTTACATTTTCTGTCATCGACTTTCCAAGCAACATGTGTACATCTTTGATTTTCTCCTGGAACCTGCCAACAGGATCTACCATAATCCTGGAGGACACGATCATTGCTTTCAGGCAACTGATCTCGGAATTGTTATGTTCAATTGTTTCAGCTTTGTTCAATAATGATTCTGCCTTGTCTGCCAGCCAGTCAATCTTTGATTTATCCGGCGATTGATATGCCATGGCAACATAAGTGTATGCTGCATAATAAAATGGTTCCCATTTTGTTTTTTCTGCATTACCAATTCTTTCAAAATTATTGGCAATACTTATCATCGAAGCCGCTGAAGATGCTGTATCAAGTTGCTGGATGCCGGCAATCATTACAGTTTCATATGTTTTGACATTTGCCGTGACATTTGATTGTGCTAGCAGGCCATTCATTGAAAGGACTGCGCACGCGATCAGAATACTCTTTTTCATTTGTATAGTTTTAAATTAAAATTGATTAATCGAGAATGTTTTTTCTGCGGTCGGAACCAATGCTGAGATACATCCCTACAAAAACAAAACGTTTTGCCATTGGGGTCAGCGCTTCACTGGCATATTCACCACTGGCATTCATTTTACTTCCATACCTGTATCCGAAAACCTGTTTTGATCCGAGTGCATTGCTCACATTGACAATAAAAACAGCGTTGATCGTTCCGAATGTTTTAAGATAATTAGCTTGTAAGCCGAGAGATTGATAATTCATGGTCCTGTCAGTCATAAATTCTTTTTCAGACTTATTCGGATTGAAATATGGACGTCCTGTTGCATAATTATAATTCAGTGAGAATTGAGTCGAAAGGGCAGTTAAAAATCTTTTTGCGATTATGTTCAATGTATGTTTTGCAGCGAAAGATGGCTGCGTCGAAACCGGGTAGTCGAGGTATTTTCTTTTTGTATCAAGGAATGAATATGAAATCCAGTAGTCGAGGTTTTTGATGTTTGTTTTATCACGCCAGAACAATTCAATTCCTTTGGCATAACCGGTTCCATCATTTGAGATTGTAAATGGGTTTGATGAATTTGTCGTTATCAGATCCCGGTAATTTTTTTGAAAGGCCTCCAATCTTAATGTTTGCCCGTTGTACACTTTTTGGAAACTAAGGATGTAGTGAATTGCTTTTGATAATTCCAGGTTGGTTTTCCGAAGCAGGTAATTTGTTTCAGGCTTTTGATAAAACTGCCCGTACGCAAATGACACCTGGCTTCGGTCATTCAATTTATAGGCAAGTGAAATGCGAGGCGCAACAACTGCAGTTTTAAGAAGCGATGAATATTCAAACCTGATACCTGCCCTGCTGAGTAGTTTGGATGAATAATAAATATCGGATTCTGCCAATACCGCCAAATAGTTATCTGTAATTTTTCTTTCAGTGATGCTATCTTTTGCAAATACCCTATCTGAAATTTTCTGTGCTTCTGTTCCAAGGTATAGTTTTGTAAGTCCCGTAAATGTTTTTGTAAAAACAACCTTGGATTGATAGATTTCATTCGTCAGTTCCGGATTGAAAACAGCAACAACGGAATCCGTTTGCGCGGTTTTCATTTTTATAATGTCCTTGTTCGAACTGTAGGAAGCCCCTGCAAATAATTGCCAGTTATCACCCAATCTACCCGTGTAGGTTGCATTGGAAAATATATTACGGTTCGATAGCGAAAAATATTCCCTGAATCCTTCATTATCCAACGAGGTCCGGTTAAAACCAATCTGGTTAAAGTTTTTGTATGCATAAAATTTCAACATCCCGGATTTAAGCTTTTTCCGGAAATTCAATTCTGCATTGATCCCTTCAGGCGCTTTGTCATATTGATATTTTTGTTTTACAATACTGTAGTACGGAGAAAGATTTGAATAATTAATATTAAAGCCCGCACTCTGATTTTTTGCTTTGTTCAATTGCTGGCCCAAGAAACTCATTTGTGCGGAAGAAATGATCATGTTTACTTCCGAACGTGAAGGCAGGTCAATACTTTCAAGCACGAGCGCAGATGAAAGTGCCTGCCCGTATTGTGCAGAATAACCGCCGGTGCTAAAAACGGTTCCTTTGAATAATAATGGCGAAAACCTGCTGCGTTGCGCAATACCCGGTGTTGAACTGAAAAAGGGGTTGTTCACCATCATCCCATCGATGAAAACTTTTGTTTCCGCTCCTGTACCACCACGGACAAACAGGCCCTCTGTTTCACCCACCTGTTGCGTTCCCGGCAGGGTTTTAAGTGTCGCAGTCACATCAGCCTGTTGTCCAGCGGTTGTTACAACGTCAACCGATTTCAAAACTGTAGTTCTCTTTTTATCACTTGCTTCAAAAGTTCCTGCTGTTATAACAACCGCTTTCAGGTCGGTTATGGCTTCTTTCATCCTGACCTGTACAGTCGTTGAAGGCTGATTCACATCAATTGGATACTTCACTTCCATGTAACCCATCATCGAAAAAATCAAAGTGTATTTTCCGGTATCGGGAAGCTGGAAAGAGAAATCACCATTTTTGTCTGTTGTACTGCCATAATAAGTATCACTGACCGAGATGCTTACTCCCTCAAGTGCTTCAGTTTTACCTGTTACAACCTGTCCTTTAATTGTGAATTGAGCATTGATTTGTGTCACGAATATTGTGACAACCACAGAAAGAAGAATTGACCGGCACTTCGCATTTTGTTTCATGGCACAAAAGTGTGCTTCTGAAACAGCCGATTCCAAATCAGTGGGATGACGTGTGAGCTTTAGGGATGAAATGTGTGAAGTGGGAGGAAGTTAGTGTTTCAGGGACGAGATGTTGCGTTTTAAATTGGAAGTTGATATGAAATGGGTGAAAGGTGAATGGTCAAAAGTGAACTTATAGTTGAGGCAGGTTTTACTGAGTTGAAGTGAAATATTGAGGGGATCTTTAAGTAGGCCCGCCTTCGCGGTAGCTGCGACGCTGCTATAGCTTTGGCGAATGATGACGGTGGTAAAGAATCAAAAATTATTACGATCATAGCGTACCACAAACCTTCCTTCCACTTCCCCACTCCATTTCTGCCTGTTCAATAATTCCACCTTCCCGTGTCCAGGGTTTTTCACTTTTAAAGTAATGTATCTTTTTCCGCCCCCACCGATACCTGCATCATCAAACATCCTGTATTCACTTTTTATCAATTCCAATTCTTCATCGTTGATGTTTACTATTTCCCACCTATAACCTGTTGTAGGATTTTCTTCCAGCTCAACTTCAATTAAGTCATTATGCTGCACTGTAAGAATTCGATTGTCGGAGGGATTGGCTTTGTGGACTGGCATACTCTTAATTCGGGAAAGTTTTATGGTTTGAAAATTTGAATATTTGAAGATTTGAAGATTGCTTTATTCGAAGAGTCATTAAATCAATGCACCATTCTTTAAGTCGTAAAATAATAATCCGAAAAATTTAATTTCAAATTAATAATGAAAGATCGATCTAAAGAATCTTCAAATATTCAAATCTTCAAATGCCACAATTTAGTCTTTCAAAATAAAAGAAAAGGCTGCGGACTCGATTGATAAAGTCACGCAGCCCACCGACTCCTACCAAACGTATATTTCAGTCACCTGACCGCCATCCACCGCATAGTCGACACGTGCATTTTTTACACGTGCGTGCGCTGCTAAAACCGTCATGGCCTCAGTTGCTGAATCACTGGCTGTTGAAAGTCGGACCCAGCCAGTACCCACAATGCTCATCCATGAATTTCTTGGGTGGTATGTATTGTAAAGCGCATTTACACGCTTATCGTTGTGCCATACCGCTGCGCCGAATGCACCGGATGCAACTTCTGCAGGTGGTGTCTGTGTTGGAGCATCAGCAACATTTTCAAGCGCGCTGCTCTGAAATTTTGCAACGACGATATCAGGCTCGCTTCCATTAAATACTGTTGACCCTACTCCTTCGTTCGGCAGGTTTTTTTCTGGTTTCATTTTTTTTGCCATTTAAATTATTTTTTAAAAAACGTAGACAGTTGAAATCATTCCGTTCTCAATCTGAACATCTACATTAGAGTTCACAGTTTTTGCTGCTGCGAGTTGAGTGACTGAATTGATAAAACCGTCATCATTGTTGTTTGAAATTTTTCTCCAGCCTGTATCAGAAAGATATGCCCATGCATTGCGCTGGTCTTTCTGTGCCCACAAGCCGACTACTTTTTTCGCTCGGATCCAATGTGGTGTACCAATTGCTTCAACACCAAACATTTCAGAATCAATTCCGCACTGTCCATAACCAATCCTGAAAAATCCCTGGTCGCCCCATCCTGTTCCCCAACTGTTCTTTGCGATCCAGCATTGCTGAGCATCATTGTATCCAATCACCGAAACACAATGACCACCTTCCAGTTGGTTGGATGTTTTTTTGTAAACACCTGTCCTGTAATTGTAGAAATCAGCATACACACTAAAGCAAGCCTGCGTTGGACCATTTGAAGAGATCCAGTCTTTCATCGCAGCAATGGATGTGAGCTTTTTATAATCGCGGATCTTTGTGACGCGATTTTGCCAGTCGCTACAACGACCTGTGCAATTCTGATCTCCTGCATTGTAAGGATAACATGCTTCATCAGCTACACCGATGTCGCGGAATGCGATCATTGCAGGTTCTGGCCACCATCCACCAGAATTTCCACTGCATGTTCTGCCCTGTGAACGGGCAATGCAATAAAATAAATGAGCTTCAGAAAGATCAACTGCAGTTGCAGCGCCTCTTTCAATTTTGATCCTGCTCTCAACAGCGGAAATTGTTCCGAATGCAACGCATGAACCACATGATCCCTGGTTCTTTACGTTGGTAACAAAATTTCCGTTGTTGTTGCGCCAATCGATTGCAGCAGGAGCGCCGATGGCATCGCTTACTGCATCAGAGGAAAGAAAAGCAGCATAATTCTGAATGGAAATGCTTTCCTGCTCTTCCAGGGAAGGTTCACCAGGACCTGGCTTGTATCCCAATCTTTTTCGTTTTTCCTCCAATGGTAATTCTGAAATGTCATTGTTGCCTGCCGACCAGGAGTAGCCCGCATTCGCGATGGCATCCTGGATCGCTTTCAGTTCGTTTTGATTGTCCATAAATCAATTTTTTTTGTGAAGAAATATGAGAGTGCTCTAACCGGAGGATGTGTGGTTTGTCAGCGGATGAACTTTAAAGGGGAAGCTATAAGCTATAAGCTATAAGCTATAAGCTGTAAGCTGTAAGCTTATTACGGTAATGAACAGACGTAAAATCTTCTACTGATTTTTTTCAGCGATGAAAATTTCCGTTATGGAAAAAGTGGTCCATCGGAAAAACATTTTGCTAATTAATTTTTCACAGCGAACGAATTGTTGGGAGAAAACTGGGAAGAAAATTTATCCGTGGGGACTGGAGTGAGAGCAAGGTAAAATCATTTTTGATTCAAAGCAAAAATTATTGCACGGATTAAGACGGATTTCACGGATTTACCAGATAGTGGTATGTGAATGGAAAAATTTTATTTGAAAATTTTATTTGCTTTTGTATTTGTACGGATGTTTACTAAGAAATTTTCCGTAGTTACACGGTTCGCTACGCTCACAAAAAAATTTACCACATAGCCACATAGGCACATAGAAAATACACACATAGACTTTTTGATTGTGGATGCATTATGCACCTGTAAATTCTGAAATATGCTAAATCTGTGTAATCGTTATTGCTTTAATTGATGTCTGCGCTTTCTTTTTCCACAATTCATAAATTGAAGGATGATCATCAGTGTAATTAAAAAACTAGTTTCGCGAATATGATCATGGACACCGGAAATATCATTCTCATCGGTTCGATCCTGTTGCTTGTCAGTCTCGTCGCAGGAAAAACAACCAGCAAACTCGGTGTTCCCACTCTCCTATTCTTCCTGATCGTTGGAATTCTTGCTGGGT
>CAZCKF010000007.1:4822-20057 GCA_964499155.1 uncultured Chitinophagaceae bacterium | reverse complement strand
CAGTCCAGGTGAAACAAACATCAAAAGAAGATGTCCCTTCACGTGAGATATATAACAAATTGCAGACCAATTAAAATGTAAGCTCATTTCTTATTGAATATCAGGTTAATACAGAAAAAACTCACCGATGGTTTTCTGCAAAAGTTTTGAAATCATCAAGGAATTTCTGTGATTGTTTTTTAAAAGCACCAGGCATCAACCAACCAATTATTTTCATAAATCCAGACATTTTGAATTCAGATTCAGCAATGTATTTGGTGGTATTGGCATCCACTGCAACAAATTTGTTTTTTATTTCATTAAAAACTCCTTTCATTTCATAAGTGCCGCTGAATTCATGAGGAAGGTTTCTGACCGTAATGGTTTCGATCATTTCAACATCCCGTTTTCCCATTTTGTATTTGAGCCTGGATTTGGCTCCGGGTTTGCCAGTTTCACCACTCAAATGTTCAAAGCTTTGCAAACCAGGTTGCCAGTATTTCAGGTTATTTGGATTATCAAAAAGCTCAACTACTTTTTGAATGGGCAGGTTGATGATGACTTCATTGGAATATTTCATGAGCAGTCTATGGGTTCGTTACTGTAAGTGGTCAAGGATAAATTTAAATACAATAGTTTAATTGTGTTTAACCAGAATTGTTTCATTTCCGTACACTTATCGTGCGTTTATGAACAGAAATTTTAAATTTCATTGGTTAATAACCCTGAAATTCACAGACTTGATATCTGGCATATTCTTTAGTGAAAAAATTTTACCCTCAACCTCAATCCAATGCTGCGCAACTACCTGAAAATTGCCTTAAGGCATTTGCATAAAAATAAATTATATGCATTTGTAAATATTATCGGTCTTGCTATCGGGATTTGCAGTTGTTTACTGATCGGGATTTATATAGCACATGAACTTAGTTATGATAAATTTCACCAAAACCATGACCGTATAACACGTGTTACATGGGAATATAATTTTGGTGATGCGGTTACTCATACTTCAAGTACAGGAACCAAAGCAGGGCCTGAGTTTAAAAGACAATTTCCGGAAGTTCAGCAATATGTGAGAACACTAAAATTCCCGCGCGTAATTGCATACGAGGACAAATTATTTGATGAGAAAAATTTCCTCTATGCTGATTCAACATTCTTCTCGGTTTTCAGTTTTCCACTTATCCATGGTGATCCTGCAAATGTTCTGGCTTCACCCGATCAGTTGGTCATAACAGAATCTGCTGCCAGGAAATATTTCGGTTCCGACAATCCAATAGGTAAGGTTGTAAAAGTGGCCGGCACAAAAAATTTTGTTGTGACAGGCATAGCAAAGGATGTTCCATCTAACACCCAGGTCAAATTCGATTTTGTAGGCACTTTCAGTTCATTGAATGCTGCAAAAACTGAAAAATGGAATGAAGCAAACTACGTTACCTACCTGATGCTGGATGATGCCCGTTCCATTTTACCACTGCAGTCAAAAATAGATGCTTATGCAAAGAAGATTGGCAGGGATGAAATGAAATTGGAAGAAAACCAGTACATGCGTTTTCACCTGGAAAAGCTGGCAGAAGTACGGCTTCATTCGAAACAGGATGGATTTGAGCCAAACAGCAGCATTACTTATATATACATTCTTGCCGCAGTGGCGATTCTGATTATGCTCATAGCCTGTGTCAATTATACCAACCTCAGTACTGCGCAATCAGCTTCCCGCAGTGGCGAAATCGGGATCAGAAAAGTAATGGGAGCAGAGAAAGGACAGGTGTTCAGGCAGTTTATATCCGAATCCTTGCTGGTTACATTTATTGCAGTATTCATCTCACTGGTATTTGCAGCCCTGTTACTTCCATATTTCAATCAGATTGCAGGAAAAAGTTTTACACCAGAGATATTTTTTCATCCGGTTTCACTGACAGGACTTTTCGTTTTAGCTGTTACAGTTGCATTTTCCGCTGGAAGTTATCCCGCTCTGGTACTATCAAACAGCAAAGTAATCCAGGTATTAAAATCTGGCTTCAATTTTACAGGATCGTCTTCTTTGAGGAAATCCCTCATTGTTTTCCAGTTTGTGATATCCATCTTTCTCATTATATCGACCATCATTATTCTGCAACAGATGGCTTTCATAAAAAATAAGGATCTTGGGTACGACAAGGAACAAATTCTTGTTTTACCGGTTGATCGGCTGGTGCTGGAGAAATATGATGAATTCAAAAAGGAAATAGCTTCTCATAGCGGAGTGACATCTGTTGCCGGTGCATATGAGGAGCCCACACATATTGGCTGGAGTGATGGTATCCAGGTACCCGGTATTGAAAAGCCGGTTTCGGTAAATGCATTTCCTGCTGACGAACACATTGTTAAAACACTTGGATTAAAAATTATTGCAGGAAGTGATTTTAATTCGACAGATGTTGCTCAATTCGACACTTCTGATGGTGGCAGTAAAATGAGATACAGTTTTATGCTCAATGAATCTGCCGCACAGGCCATTGGTTGGAAACCACAAGAAGCCATTGGCAAAACCATCGTTAAAAATGTTGAAGGTGTTGTAAAAGCGGTAGTGGCTGATTTTCATTTTCGTTCTTTTCACGAACAGATCAATCCACTTGTCATTTTTTATGATAAACGTTTGGTGAGTACAATGTTTGTAAAAATTCAACCTCAACAAACTTCTTCAATCATTGCCTCCATTGATAATATATGGAAGAAAAGATTTGCTCACCGACCTTTCGAATATCATTTTCTTGATGAAGACTACAATGCACTTTATAAATCGGAAGAAAGGACAGCTGGTGTATTTACAACTTTCTCCTCACTCGCTATTATGTTGGCCTGTCTGGGCTTATTTGCATTGACAGCATTCACGATGGTTAAGAGAACAAAAGAAATTGGTATCCGAAAAATCATGGGTGCAACCATCAGCGATATCCTGCTGCTTATTTCAAAGGATTTCATGAAACTGATAGTCGTAGCATTGATTATAGCTGCTCCCCTGGCTTTTTACGCGGGCACTAACTGGCTGCAAAACTTCAACTATCGAATCGAGTTACAGTGGTGGATCTTTTTAGCTGCTGGCGTAGTTACAATGATCATTGCATTTCTAACGATCAGTGCCCAGGCGATACGGGCTGCTTTGGCTAATCCTGTGAGTAATTTGAGGTCGGAGTAGGCAGTGGGCAGTATAAATACCCTGATTGATTGAAAAGTAAAAAAATGGTAGATAAATTTAAAATCAAATCTGATTACAATCTCCACAAAATCTATCCTGGGATTTTTACTTTATTGCCGAGGAATTTTGGTTTTTCATTTAGCAAATAATCTAAAAACAATTTTACTCTTGCTAGTTTTTCGCGAAGCTGAACTTTGAAACCTGCGTTGGATTCAACATCGCGGGCATTGAATCCTATTGCATGAATGTCTTCCTGTCTGCCGATGTAAATCGCGCGTTCGTTGTGAAACTGTTGGGAAATGACTGTGATAGTATCCTGGCTGAAAATCTGTTTTACCCTTACCATTGAATCAAACGTGCGAAAGCCTGCATAATCTAGATAAATGGCAGTGGAGTCAACACCGCGTGCAATCAGATCTGTGCGCATATCAGTCGGTTCGTCATAATCTTCCCGACTGTTATCACCACTAATAATGATGTACTTTATTTTTTTAGCGTGATAAAGATCAGCAGCAGCATCAATGCGGTATTTATAGTAGAGATTAAGAAACCCATTTTCCAGATATTTTCCAGTGCCAAGTAACAACCCTACTTTTCTCGCTGGAATAGATTCAACATCGTCAAATATTTTTCCCTTCGAAGAATTAGTTACAATGATATTGCATGCGATAACAGAAAGAAGTACAAGTACAATTCCGAAGGTGACCAGCAGCAAAAATAGCCGTAGCCTGCGCCGTTTTCGTGGCAACATTGGTATTGGTTTAAATGCAAAGGATGGAATGAGAACGCGTTAAACCAAGATTTGATATAGAAATGAATGTTAAAACGGTGAGTCGGCAGTGGGCAGTCGGCAGTTGAGTCTCTGAAAATTGAAGTTCAATTGAGAAGTGCCCAATCCAATCCAGAAAGCTATCGGGACCAAAATCCAAATTCCAAAATCAATGTTTCATCTTCGCTTTCAGATTCTGATCAATTGCCTCTAAAAATTCTTCTGTATATAAATAGTCTGCTCCGTGTTCCACTTTTGGTTTGATGGTCATTGCAAGGTCCTTTGTCATTTTTCCGCTCTCCACTGTTTCAATGCAAACCTGTTCGAGTAACTGCGAAAATTTAATCAGTGGTTCATTGTTATCCAGTTTACCCCTGAATGCAAGTCCGCGTGTCCATGCGAATATGCTTGCAATTGGATTTGTCGAAGTAGGTCTTCCTTTCTGGTGTTCGCGATAATGTCGAGTAACGGTTCCATGTGCTGCTTCTGCTTCCATTGTTTTACCATCTGGTGTTACAAGAACTGAAGTCATCAGGCCGAGAGAACCAAAACCCTGTGCAACAGAATCACTTTGAACATCGCCATCATAATTTTTACACGCCCACACAAAACCTCCATTCCATTTCATTGCACTTGCGACCATGTCATCTATCAGGCGATGTTCATATGTTATACCTGCAGATGCATAAGCTGTTTTAAATTCTGCATCAAACACTTCCTGGAAAATATCCTTGAAGCGGCCATCATATTTTTTTAGAATGGTATTTTTTGTGCTCATGTATAACGGCCATTTTTTCTGTAATGCCATATTCATACAGCTTCTGGCGAATCCCCTTATCGATTCGTCAGTATTATACATGGCAAGAGCAACCCCACCTTCACCAGTGTAATTGTATACGTTGTGTTCGGTAACTTCCCCATTTTCTCCCTCAAACTTTATTGTCAGTTTGCCTTTTCCTTTAACTACAAAATCCGTTGCTCGGTATTGATCTCCGAATGCATGCCTTCCAACAATAATTGGTTTGTCCCAGGTGGAGACAAGGCGTGGAATATTTTTTATAACAATGGGCTCCCTGAAAACAGTACCATCAAGGATATTGCGTATTGTCCCATTTGGACTCTTCCACATTTGTTTCAAATTGAATTCTTTGACGCGATCTTCATCCGGAGTAATGGTTGCGCACTTTATCCCTACGCCATATTGCTTGATCGCATTGGCCGCGTCCACCGTAACCTGGTCCGCAGTTTCATCACGATGTTCAATCCCAAGGTCAAAATATTTTATATCAAGTTCCAGGTAAGGAAGGATCAGTTTGTCCTTAATGAATTTCCAGATTATCCTGGTCATTTCATCTCCATCCAGTTCTACAACAGGGTTTGCAACTTTGATTTTGTCAGCCATTCGATATGATTTTTAAAAGCGCAAAACTAAGGTTTCAGGGTCAGTTAACGGATTTGCTGCAAACAGACAAAAGGTGAATAACGTGTTGGCACTATTCTTTTGTTTTAGGACTAATGACCAGTCATTGTTGATTGGGGTCAAGTAAATTTGTAATCTAAAGGAGTAGAGGTATGGAAACCGTAAAGCCTTTTTTTCAGTATCTGCACAAATTCGTCGACCTGTCGGAAGATGAATTTAAACAGTTTGTTCTGCCCTATTTAAAGGTGAGGAGGTTTGCCAAAAAGGAATGTATTGCAAGAGCTGGTGAAGTGGAAGATCACATGAATTTTATTTTAAAAGGATTGATCAGGAAATATTATAAAAAAGGAAAGGAACAAATCAATACTCAAATTTCTTACGAAGGACACATCATTCACTCCCAGGAATCTTTTCACAGCAGAACACCATCAGAATATTATGTCGAGACCATTGAACCGACAACTGTTGTTTCTATAACTTATGATGATCTTGAAAAAATGTATGCGAGAAGCCCGAAAATGGAAAGACTCGGAAGACTTGTGATCACATTTACAATGGTGCTGAAAGATCGCTGGCAAATGCAGATGATTAAATTGTCACCCCGTGAACGCTTTGTATATTTTGTTCAAAAAAATCCTGAGCTGTTGCAACGCGTACCTCAAAAATATCTCGCGTCATATCTCAACATCAAACCAGAAACATTCAGCAGGTTTAAACATTTGCTTAGAACTGCCAGAAGTATTGCTGCTTAAGTAAACACGGATTTTGTGGATTAAGCTAGGATTGCACGGAAAAATGAGCAGCTATTCATTTCATTGTTGTCTTCCTTATCCATCAATTAACCTTTTATTTTTTACGCACTATCAAAAATGGTTATTTCCAAACTTAGGAGCGCCCAATCTAATCCCGATAAGCTATCGGGACCAAACTCCAAAATTGAATCAGACATTGACAATCAACACCGGAATCTTCAACTCGTGTCTGACTGAATCAATCGTCTCGCCATACAACCAATCTCTTACTCCACTATGTCCGTGCGCACCAATCACCAGCAAGTCAGCATTAGTTTCTTTTACAATCCTTACAATTTCGCGTGCGCGGTACCGGTAGCCGAGTTTTGCTTCTGCTGTAAATCCGCGAGAAGACAACTGATCCACATAGGATTGGATATGTTCTTCATCTTTTCGTGTTTCAAGATCATCACTTTCTTTTCCAAGCAATTTTGCAGGAACACTTTCGACAATATGAATCAGAACAAATTGAGAAGCCTCTTTCGCTTGCCCGATTGCATAGGCTAAAACTTTTTCATCCTTTAGTGTAAAATCAAGTGCCACTGCTATTTTGTTATAAACAGGGATCATTGTTGTTCCTAGCTGTGCTGCATCAGGGTGTACTATCGGAGCATCGCGCCGTTTTTTGCTTATGATTGGATACAGGAATGCAATTAATAAAAGCGAGACATAAGAGAGACCTGCAACAACAATTATTATTTTCCAGGTAAGGCTGTCCGAATTCTGGAAAAATGTAACAGCCTCTCCGGCAACCATTCGGATGTTAAGCGTAACAAGTACGATTGTGATCAGCCAACCAAATATTTTAACAGTGGGCTTGATTGCAAACTGACCCATTGTTTTTTTATCACTGACAAAGTGGAGCAGGGGAATAATGGCAAAACCAAGTTGCAGACTTAGGATCACCTGGCTTAAAACAAGCAGACTGTCAATATTTTCTTCACCATTGATAAGGATTACTATCACTGCGGGTATAATTGCAACCAATCTTGTAAGCAATCTCCTGATCCACGGATTGATGCGAAGTCGAAGGTATCCTTCCATTACGATCTGTCCAGCCAGCGTACCTGTGACTGTTGAACTTTGTCCCGATGCTATTAATGCTACAGCAAAAAGAGTTGGAGCAAGATTTGATCCCAATAAATTAGCCAGCAATTCATGTGCGGTTTTTATTTCCGCCACATCAGTTCTCCCCGTTTTATAAAAAACTGTTGCAGCAAGTACCAATATGGCGGCATTTACAAAAAACGCGAGGTTTAATGCAATCGCACTATCGATAAAATTATATTTCAATGCACGCTTGATCCCTGACACGTCCCTTTTGATTTTCCGGGTTTGTACAAGTGCTGAATGCAGGTAGAGATTGTGAGGCATTACGGTTGCCCCGATAATTCCGATCGCGATATACAGGGCTGTATCATTTGGAAGCGAGGGTTTAAATCCCTGGACCACTTCTCCAAGATCAGGTCTTGCCAGAATGATATTGACTAAAAATGAAAGACCGATTACTGCAACAAGGCCAATAATAAACGCTTCCATTTTTCGCATGCCGAGTTTCTGGAGCAATAGAAGAAGAAATGTATCAAACACGGTTATTGAAACAGCCCATATCAGTGGCATTCCGGTGAGCAATTGAATGCCAATGGCCATACCCAAAACTTCTGCGAGATCAGTTGCAGCAATAGCAATTTCTGCAAGCAGGTATAAAAAGAAATTAACGCCTTTCGGGTAGGTCTCACGGTTAGCCTGCGCCAAATCCCTGCGACGTACAATCCCCAACCTCGCGCACATGCTTTGAAGCAATAGCGCCATCAGGTTACTCATCAGCAAAACCCATATGAGTTTATACCCAAACTGGCTGCCACCGGCAAGATCTGTTGCCCAGTTACCTGGATCCATATAACCAACACTCACCAGGTAAGCAGGACCGAAAAATGAAAATATCCTGCGCCAGACCGGGATCTTGAAGTTGGTAGTATCAACCGTTTCATGGACTTCACTGAGTGAATTATCAATGTCGTTTCTGGAAACCATTCTTCAAATTTGCATAAAATCGCAACAAATATAATTAAATTAGCCTAAAAACAAAATTAGGTTAGCCTAATTTACAAAATATTCTTTCAGCATACTGTGGTTAATTAATTTGCAAAACTCATTGCACCGGGTTCAACACCACCCAAAAACACTAAATTGGGTTTTTATCCAATCTATGAACCGGTTACTTTTATTATTCGCATGTCTTTTTTTTCTGATTCAATGCAAGGAAAAGAAATCTCTTTCTGGTGAAGACCCGGTGGACGTAGAAGATTTTGTAGAATCTTTCAAAGAGTTAAAGCTTCCATTCCTGTTAAGTGATACAACACTTGCAAAAAAAAGCAATGACTCTTCATTGATAAGTCTCACTGTATTCAAACAATTTGTTCCTGATTCGATCTTGATTCCTGTTTTTGGAAAAAATGTCAAGCCAAAAATTTACCCCATTGGACGTGTACATGTTGCGGAAGATGAAACATACCTTCTTGCAAAAGCAATGAATGGTGACCGCAGTACCGCTTATATCATTGCATTAAATGGAGAAAGTGATTACGCTGGATATATGCATTTTCTTCGTACAGATGCTGACAGGAATACTCAGCAGATAAGCAGCATCGACAGGCAGTACAGCATTCATCGTGCAATTCATCGCAGGAATGCAGAGGGTAACATTCATGAAGGCAAAGATGTTTTTGGTTATAACAAGGACGCAAGAAAATTCATGCTGATCATGACTGAATCTCTGGATGATGCTGTTGAATTGATCAATCCAATTGATACCCTGCCGAAAAAAAACAAATACTCAGCAGATTATTACCGGGAGAACAACAATCTTGTTTCTATCCGTGACGCCCGCGGCACAGGACGATTTCGTTTTTTTATTCATATAAACAATGCAGATGGTGATTGCACAGGAGAGCTAAAAGGGGAGGCTGCATTCCAAACTGCAACAACTGCGTTTTATCACGCAACTGCAGATCCCTGTGTATTACAATTTTCATTCACTGCAAATGGCGTTACACTCAGAGAAGTTGAGCCTTGCGGAACGCATCGCAGTGTAAGGTGCTTGTTTGAAGGAAATTTCAGCAAGAAAAAACCAGTTGCAAAAAAACCAGTTACAACGAAGCCAAAAAAGAAAGTAGTGAACACTCGTAAGCCTGAGCCAAAAAAAGATTCGCTTAACTGAGCAGTACAGGCTGTCTTCTCCCATATCACGTATATTGCGGGCCCATTCAATTCATGATCATATATGGATTTTAAAAAATTTGCTGTCCCATATCAAACAGATGATAGATACAAGAAAAAGGTCGCCTACTTTTCAATGGAGTTTGCAGTTCATCAGCCATTAAAAATTTACAGTGGCGGACTTGGATTTCTTGCAGGTTCGCATTTACGCAGTGCATTTGAATTAAGACAAAACATGATCGGGATCGGTATCCTGTGGAAATATGGATATTATGATCAGATAAGAAACCAGGATCAAACGCTCGGTGTTAGCTGGATGGAAAAGCAATACAGTTTTTTGCAGGACCCCGGGATTAAATTTCAAATAACTATACACGACCACCCGGTTTGGGTAAAGGCATATTATCTCGCTCCTGATACATTTCAAACCTGCCCGCTTTTTTTATTGACAACTGATGTTCCTGAGAATGATTATGTCTCTCAAACTATTTCACATCGACTTTATGATGCGAATGTGGCAACGAAAGTTGCCCAGTTTATATTGCTGGGAGTGGGCGGAGCAAAACTGATCGATGAAATCGGTTTCAATCCTGAAGTGTACCATTTGAATGAAGCACATGGTTTATCTGCTGCATTTTATTTGTATAAAAAATACAACAACAGTCGCGAAGAAGTAAAAAAGCGACTTGTATTTACTACCCATACTCCCGAAGAAGCAGGAAATGAAAAACACGACATCTACCTCTGTCATAAGATGAGTTATTTCTGCGGTTTGTCGGTGGAGTCAGTTAAGGAACTTACAGGTAACCCGGATGATCAATTCAATCATTCACTTGCAGCATTAAGATTCGCCAGAATTGCGAATGGTGTTTCTCAATTGCATGGCCATGTTTCCAGGGCGATGTGGGGAAAACATGAAAATATTTGTCCCATTGTATCCATCACTAATTCGCAGAACTGGAGATACTGGGCAGATAAACAATTGTACCGATTCATGGAAGAAGGAAATGACTGGGCGTTTGATGACAGAAAAAAATATTTAAAGCGCCGTGCATTTGAGATTGTTGCTGATCAAACAGGGAAATTATTCAATCCTGAAGTTTTCACCATCGTGTGGGCACGCAGGTTTGCTGGTTACAAACGTGCAAGCATGCTGACCTACGAGGAAGAAAGATTTGACCAGCTCATGAAGGATACAAAATATCCGGTCCAGGTAATTTGGGCAGGTAAACCATATCCTGTTGACTATCCGGCTATCAGCGAATTCAATCAACTGGTTTACCTCAGCAAAAACTACAGCAACATGGCTGTACTGATCGGTTACGAGCTGGGACTTTCTAAAAGATTAAAGCAGGCTGCGGATTGCTGGCTCAATAACCCGCGCGTTCCAAGAGAAGCTTCGGGCACCAGTGGTATGACTGCTGCGATGAACGGAGCAGTAAATTTTTCAACTGATGATGGATGGATCCCTGAATTCATCAATCATGGCAACAACGGATTTGTTGTACCACAGGCTGATTATGCAAACATTACAGTGCAGGAAATGGATAATTATGACCTGGACATGATCTACCAGATCTTGCTAAAAAATATTTTGCCACTCTATTATGAGAACCGGGACACCTGGCGCCAGGTTACGAAGAACGGAATGCGGGATGTTCGTTTTCAATTTGACAGTAACCGGATGGCGCATGAGTATTACGAAATGCTTTATAAAGCGTAGGCTTCAGGCTTCATGCATCAGGCTTCAAGTTAAGCCCCCAACTTCAAGTCTGACGCCGCAAGGTTCAGGTTGCAGGAAGCAAATCTTAAATCTAATCCCGATAGCTATCGGGACTTAAATCTTAAATTAACCTCACCATTGTTCAACTAATCTGTCAAGTTCATGCTCTGCATGATAAAACTGTGCGATCCTCCGGATCACTTGCTCCACCATTGCATCTGGACACGAAGCGCCACTCGTGATCATGATCGAACAACCGGGGAATTTTAAATAATCGTTGGTGTACGCTTCCAGTTTTGAATGAAAATTATAATGCAAAATTTGTGTTGATGAAATCAGTTTATCCGCCTCACTGATGAAATAAGTTGGCAGTCTTTCCTCGCATAATTCAACCAGGTGAGAAGTATTCGATGAATTATATCCTCCGATAACGATCGCAAGATCCGCTGGATGTTGCAACATACCCTTCACTGCACTCTGGTTATCATTGGTTGCATAGCAAAGTGTATCCCTTGTATCTGCAAAATGTGCTTCAACATTTTCTTCTGACAGGTTATACTTGGAAATCATAACATCCCGCAGGTAATCAGCAATAGCCTGCGTATCTGTCGCAAGCATGGTTGTCTGATTTACGACACCAATTCTTTGTAAATCTTTTTCAACGTTAAATCCATCGCTGTATTGTCCTTTGAAAGATTCATAAAATTCTGCAGGAGTTTTTTCACCGCTAATGTATGAGGCCAGCTCGATGGTCTGCGCCATATCGCGGACAACCACTGCGGGTGCACTCGCTGCAGCATGAGAAAATGTTGCGCGCGTTTCTTCATGGTTTGGTTTGCCATGAATGATGATCGTGTATTTTTTCCCAGCAATGACTTCGGACCGATTCCACACTTTCTCAACGAAAGGACAGGTAGTATTGTATTTTTCAGTATGGATTCCGCGTGCATTCAACATTTTTTCAATCTCAAGTGTGGTACCGAATGCTGGTATCAGTACAATGTCCTCATTCGATAATGTTTCAAACGGGATCAAGGTTTTGCCGGATGTATCCTGCAAAAACCGCACACCCTGTTGAGTAAGATCTTCATTCACGTGCGGATTATGGATCATTTCTGAAAGAAGGAAAATATTTCGGCCTGGGTTTTCTTCGACAGTCCGGAATGCAATGTCGATTGCATTTTCAACGCCATAACAAAAACCAAAATGTCGAGCAAGCAAAAATTTTACAGGCCCGACTGTAAGTATGGTGGGAGAAAAATCCTTTTTCATCTTGTCCGCCTCTTTTCGCTTCCTTTTGATCAGGGAGATCAACTGGCTGCGATAAGAGGGCGGAACGTCGAACTGCTTCATGTTGCGAAGTTATCGCTTCGATGGGTGCTTTTTATTTATCACGGATTTTTTAAGATTAAACTAGGATTTCACGGATAAATACAGAATGCCACCATTAAACTTAAATTGTTATAATGATTGTTATTGATAGGTGGGTTTTTAATAAACACGGATTCGTTGAATTATACCATGGTTTCACGGATAAATACAGAATGCCGCCATTAAACTTTGATTGTTATAATGATTGTTATTAATAGGTGGGTTTTTAATAAACACGGATTTGTTGGATCATACCAGGGTTTCATGGATAAATACAGCATTCCACTATCAATTGTACTCTGGTAGCTGGCCTTTAATAAACACGGATTATTGCGATTTAGCCAGGATTTCACGGATGAGTACAACACTCTGGTGTTAAACATTGATTGATGGCTGTTTTCACTCACTCTTGCGCGTAGCGCAAGAGTCAAATTTTCGCTAAATAATCTTTGGTTCGTCATTCTGCTGATCTATTATGAAAGAATTATTTTCACATTCCCTGAAATATTATATAATCGTACGATCCTTCTATCTCTCCGTGAAATCCTAGCTTAATCCTTTTATATCTGTGTTCTTTTTAAAATTCATGTTGGAAGCTAACTGCTGCTTTAGTTTTACCTTTCCACAAACTTTCGAAATGATCCGCGTTATTTTTTTTGCGTTAATATTTACGATAGCTGCCTGCGGTACCACGAACACAAACGATTCAATACATTCTGAAACAATGAATACAAACCTGGATTGGATTCACACTGCCAATATTTATGAAGTGAACATACGCCAGCATACCAAAGAAGGCACATTCAATGCATTTGCAAAAGAACTTCCTCGATTGCGTGAAATGGGCGTAAAGATTTTGTGGTTCATGCCGGTAACACCTATTGCAAGAGAAAAAATGAAGGGAGAAATCGGAAGTCCTTACGCTGCGGCAGATTATACTTCGATCAATCCTGAATTCGGAACAATGGATGATTTTAAGTCGCTTTTAAAGAATGCGCATGCACAGGGATTTAAAGTGATCATTGACTGGGTGGCGAACCATACAGGATGGGATCACCGGTGGACAAAAGAACATCCCGAATATTATTTAAAGGATTCAGCAACCGGCACCTTCAGAATTGCTTCAGGCATGGACGACATCATTGAGTTGGATTTTGATAATCCAGCAACGGTGCAGGCAATGATCGAAGCAATGAAATTCTGGGTTCGCGAAGCGGATATTGACGGATTTCGTTGCGATCTCGCTGCATGGGTTGAATTGCATTTCTGGAAAAAAGCAAGACCTGCTGTTGATTCAGTCAAACAATTATTCTGGCTGGGTGAATATGATGAATTGGACAATCCTGATTATGCAGACGTCTTTCAGGCAAGCTATACATGGTCATGGATGCATAAAACGCGTGCATTCTACCAGGAGAATCGTCCTCTGACAGAATTGGATGAATTATTGAAAAAATACGACAGCATCGGAAATAAATCAATGCGTGCATGGTTCACAACCAATCATGATGAGAATAGTTGGAATGGAACTGAGTATGAAAAATATGGTGATGCTGCCAAAGCACTCGCTGTTTTTTCTTATACATGGAATGGAATACCGCTTGTTTATAATGGGCAGGAATTACCAAACCACAAACGACTGAAATTTTTCGAAAGAGATCCGATCGAATGGACAGGAGATAACAAGTTGCATGATTTTTATAAAACGCTGAATCATTTAAAGGAAAATAATCCTGCTCTCCGCGGAGGCGATGATAAGGCCCAACAATTTCGCCTGACCACAACAGCCCCTGAAAAAGTTTTGGCTTATTTAAGAAAGCATGAAAACAGGGAAGTTCTTGTTATACTCAATCTTTCGCGCGATAAGGTCAAAGTAGATTTACATGATCCCCGTGTAAAAGGCAGCTTCCAGAATGTATTCAACCAGGAAAATAAGGATTTGACATCAATGAAATCTTTTGAGATGCCACCATGGGAATATATAGTTATGCAGAAATAAAAACCTATTAACCGATTTGCGGCTTCCGAAGCGAATTTTGAAATCTTGTCCCGGCTCAGCCGGGATGAAATCTTGAAATGTAAAAAGCCGGTAGCTAACTGCCACCGGCTTTTTCATTATAGTTCCTAACGAATTCGTGTAATTCGTCTTAATTCGTGTTATTGCTCTTCGAGATTCAACGGATACGTATAGAATCCATCTCCACCCGGATAAATTCCTTCAAGTCTGATGCTTCCTGATAAGTTTGCAATCACGTTGCTGAGTTCCTCAACAGTTCGTATTTCCTTACCATTTACGCTTGTGATAATGAAATTGTTCTGGATGCGTGTACGCCCAATCGGACCATCTTCTTTGTAACTCTTTACCAATACACCACCATCAATTCCGTATTGTTTTGCTCTTTCAGCACTTACTGTTTCAAGCGTTGCCCCTAATTTCTCTCCAATATTTACTCTCGCAATTTCATCGTAGCTGCCTACTTTATTTTTAAGCGTAGCAACAGTTGTATATTCTTTTCCGTCACGCCTGTATGTAATGTTGATCTTGTCACCTACTTTATATGATGCAACTGTACCTTGCAATTCAGTCCATGAATTGATATTCTGGTCTTCAATTTTTAAAACAACATCACCTTTTCTAAGTCCCGCTGTAGCTGCTGCACCATCTTTTGCCACAAGACCAATGTAAGCTCCGTCACCAGCATAAAACCTGTCTTCAAGTGGTTGTATACCGAGATAAGCGCGTTGCACATCACCATATTGCACAATATCATTTACGATTTTC
>CAZCKF010000007.1:0-4812 GCA_964499155.1 uncultured Chitinophagaceae bacterium | reverse complement strand
GTTTACAGGAATTGCAAATGAATAACCTGCATAAGTACCACTTGGTGCCAGGATAGCGGAATTGATACCTATAAGTTCACCACTTGTATTTACAAGTGCTCCACCGCTATTTCCCTGGTTAACTGCGGCATCAGTTTGTATAAATGATTCAATTGGTGTTTGGCTCTGCCTTAAATTGATACCAATTGAACGACCCTTTGCACTAACAATACCTGCGGTTACAGTTGTTTCAAGTGTTAATGGATATCCGATTGCCAAGACCCATTGGCCAAGCTTTACATTATTCGAATTGCCATATACTAAAAAAGGAAAACCGGTTCCATCAATTTTCAAAACAGCAATGTCAGTACTTGGGTCCTTTCCAATTACTCTTGCCTTATAAGTTTTCTTATTATGTAAAGTAACCGTGATCTCTTCAGCAATTCCGCCACTCTGGTTAGAGATAACGTGATTGTTTGTAACGATGTAGCCATCCTGGCTAATGAGAACACCACTGCCTGAAGCACGCTGCTCTGGCATTGAACCCGGGTTCATTTGGAAAAAATCCTCAAACCAGTCATCGAAAAAACCACGTTGGCGAGGTAAATTATTTCCTCGTGCTGGGATTTTTGTTTTAATGTGAACAACTGCTGGAACAGCTGCACTGGCAGCTTTTGTAAAATCTATCGATTCTGCAGATCCGACATTATCCTTGTCAAAAAATCCTGCATAGTTGGCAGGTAAAGACGCTTGTCCAAGCACAGGACCATCCTGCTGTGCTACGAATTTAGAGTAGCCCCAAACGCTGGCTACCGCTGAGATTGCGCTTACAGCAACGATCAACAGTAATTGTTTCACTTTCATTTTCGTTCTTTTATTTCGATTTAAGGAGACCAAAATTGGTTGCCTTATACTCTATACAAATTAAGTACCTGACAGGGATGCGTGTAAACCGCCTGGCATGTTTAACAATAAATTTACTAAGGTTTTCGTAGATCGATTGATTGTTTTTCAAAGCGTTAACAGGAATTGCATGGTGTCC
This sequence comes from uncultured Chitinophagaceae bacterium, assembly GCA_964499155.1. GTDB lineage: Bacteria > Bacteroidota > Bacteroidia > Chitinophagales > Chitinophagaceae > CAZCKF01. The sequence continues at coordinate 3,791 of CAZCKF010000007.1, read as the reverse complement.
ACATTATCAGCGTATTCGCAAACCTGTGGTTGCTGAGCTGCACCAAAATCGGTGTAATCATCGCCGATTATAGTTTGCAGATCTTCCTGGTTATTTAATGTTTTCCTCAGAGTATCCATATCGGAATAATATTCATAATGCAACTGGCTGATCCTTGAGAAAAATGATTTTTCTTCAACCAGGATCACAGATTCATTTGTCATGTATTCCTTTTGGTTCAACATATTCAACGCAAGATTGTAATCGTAATTGTTTTTGTATTTGTTATGATCAGCGAGGTAAGCGTATTTTTTAAAAACAGCCAGGAGGTTAACAAAATCGTAACCATGCGGCACGTAAATTTTTGTAACGTTCCTGCACCCTAATCCAAAATACAGGAAGACATCATCGGCGAGATATTCAAGTTGCTGCGTAGTTTCTTTTCCAGTGAGAACGGCCACAGAAGTTCGGTTTCGCCGGATAATATGCGGATATTTTCCAAAGTAATATTCAAAATACCGTGATGTGTTGTTGCTGCCGGTTGCGATGTAAGCATCACAATTGTTGAGCCTTTCAGAAATTTGGATAAATGATGTTACAGAAGTATTCCATTCAAATAGTTTATCAATAACATGTTCCATCAAGACCTTATCCTTCGAAGAAAGTTTTACCATTGCGATATGTCCGCTAAGGAAAGTGCACATCAGGTCATGAAAACCGACCAGGGGAATATTCCCTGCCATAACAATCCCCACTTTTTTTGGATTTGATTGCGTATCCGGGACTTGATACTGCTTAATAATATTTTCAAGTGGGTTTACTGATAGATAATTTTCAGCGATCGCATTCAAAGATCTCGTAATGAATTCCTGGGTAAACCAACCATTCTCATTTTCTGCACGGACAGAAATTTCCTGCAATTTTTCATTCCCGGACTTCAGGTATTCGCCAAGCCTTTTCAATAATTCCTTTCTAATGGATAAATTCATTCCTCAAGTATTTGCTCAGCATTATATTTGTGCGAAGACTGAGCTTTACAAAATTCAAAATTAACGGTATGGCAATCAAGATCACAGAAGAATGCATTAACTGCGGAGCATGCGAACCGGAATGCCCGAATAATGCGATTTATGAAGGTGGGGTGGAATGGGCAATTGCGGATGGAACTTCGGTCAGGGGACAATTCACATTACTTGATGGAACAGTGGTGGATGCAGAACAAAAAAATGCACCCGTAGCTGTAGATACGTATTATATCACGCCGAATAAATGCACAGAGTGCCAGGGGTTTCATGAAGAACCGCAATGTGCTGCTGTATGCCCGGTGGATTGTTGCGTTCCCGATGAAATGTACCGGGAGACAGTGGAAGAACTTCTTGAGAAAAAAGAACGCCTTCATATGTAAATGTGCAAAACAAAATTTGGAGATAATAAAAAGTGTTTTGTAACTTTCTAATGACATAAAAGCAGTGTGTATACTGCTGAGAATGGTGGTTATATGTCCCACCAAAAAAATAGAAGGTGAAGTGCCTGTAGTGCTTCACCTTTTGTTTTGGCGCTAATTAGCGCTAATTATGGCTAATTAACGCTAATTAATTCCGCCACTAAATTTTCATCTTTATATCCCTGACTTCCCTTTATTGACTTCATTTATTTCTCTATTCATTCGGAATTAAAGAGGTACAATCAATTAACCTAAATTTGCGCCCATTAGTGCTGAATACTTTGAAACTTCATTGTTGGAAGTATAATCAGCGTTAATTAGCTATAATTAGCGATCAATTAGCGTATGAAGAAGAATATTGCTCTTGTAACCGGTGGATTTTCCGGTGAAGCCGTTATATCCTATAAATCTGCAAAGACCATTGATCAGAACCTTGATCGAAACAGGTACAACGTTTACCTGATTGACATAACACGCGAAGGATGGTTTTATAAAAATGGAGAGGGTAAAAAAATTGAAATCGACCGAAATGATTTCACACTGCAGGAAAATGGCAGCAGGATAAAATTTGATGCGGTTTACATCGGCTTGCACGGTACTCCGGGAGAAGATGGAAAATTGCAGGGTTATTTTGATACTCTTGATATTCCCTATACATCCTGCGATTCTGCAACATCAGCGCTTACTTTCAACAAAAGATATACGGTTGCAGTAGCTGCAATGGCTGGCATCAATGTGGCGCATTCAGTTCATTTGTTTAGTGATACTCCATATGATGTTTCTCAATTAATGCAACAATTAAATTTTCCCGTTTTTGTTAAACCAAACAACGGGGGATCAAGCATTGGTATGAGTAAGGTGATCGAACCGGCAGAACTTGAACAAGCAATTAAAAAAGCTTTTAAAGAAGATTCCCAGGTACTTGTTGAGGAAATGATTGCCGGAAGGGAATTCACCATTGGTGTTTTTAAATCGAAGGGAGAAATTATTGCACTTCCCATTACGGAGATCATTCCTAAAAAAGATTTTTTCGATTACGAGGCAAAATATGAGGGAGCTTCAGAGGAAATAACCCCAGCAGATATACCTGGTGATATAGCCGGCCGAATCAGGGACGCAGCAAAAAAAGTTTACCAGGTATTTAATTGCCGTGGAATTGTAAGAATTGACTTTATTTTTAATGAAGCAGACAAGCAACCCTATATGCTGGAAATCAACACAATTCCAGGTCAGACTGATGCAAGCCTGATACCGCAACAGGTGCGTGCGATGGGTTGGAACCTGACAGATTTTTATACCAAACTTGTTGAGGAAGCGTTACGTTAAATTAAATTGTTGACTTTGGCAAAACAACGTGTAGTTCATCGAATTGTATCGCAGGTTACGCACAGACCATTATGGTTTAATGTACTTGTTGTAACATCTCTTAACTGGATCACGCGTCATGGTAAAACCAAGACCGTTCCTTATGTTGTTGGCAAAAACTTTGACGAAGCACAAAAAATTTTACAGGATATCGGATTTGAAGTGGTCATCCAGGATTCATTATTCCAGGATACAATGCCGAGATTCACTGTTTTAAAACAAGTTCCCGAGGGTGATGCAATTGTAAAAGTTTATCGCACGGTTTATTTAACGATCAATCGTGCAGTTCCTCCATCTGTTGAAGTACCCAACCTGGTTGGTTACAGTTACAGGAATGCAGAATTGGTGTTAAGAAATATGGGATTAAGAACAGGCGATACAACCTACCGTCCCGACTTTGCAAAAAATGCAATCCTGGAGCAATTATATAATGGACAAAGACTGCAACCCGGAACAAAACTTCCCATGGGAAGCAAAATTGATCTCGTTATTGGAAGTGGAGTAGGGACCATGCAGTATTCTGTTCCGAATTTAATTGGGCTTACTTATTGTGATGCACGCAGCCGTGTACATTCAGCGGGTATCAGTTTTGGTGTTGTTATGGCAGATGGTATTGCAGATACATGCAACGCTTATGTGATATGGCAAAATCCACCTCGTTTTAATGAAGAAGGTAAAGTGTTGCAAATTCGTGCCGGCCAAATGATTGATGTTCGCTTAAGTTCATCACGACCTGTTGCAGACTCTGTATCAAATGACAATCCCATCCTTGATTTTTAAAATATTCACATGCGTATTATAACCGTTGAGGAATTAAAACAAAGACAGGACGCTGGCGAAAAATTATATGTTATCGATGTTCGCGAACCGCATGAATATGCTGAAGATAATCTGGGTGCAAAACTGATTCCCCTCGGGCAGGTGCAAACAATGCAGGTAGAAGAAATAGAAGACCTCAAAGAAGAGGAACTCATCGTTCACTGTAAAAGTGGTCAAAGAAGTA
>CAZCKF010000006.1:15230-21683 GCA_964499155.1 uncultured Chitinophagaceae bacterium | reverse complement strand
GATTGTAATCCGTATAAAGCAATTCAAGCTGGCGTCTAAGATTGGAAAGCCCGATATTTTCTTTTACAACTCCGCTAGGAGGTTCTCCAACAGAGTTTTTTACGGTAAAATGTAATTGCTTTTTTCTGATGTTAAGGTGTATATCCACATATGGATGACCTCTCGTTTCCGAAACACCATGTTTAAATGCATTTTCAACCAGTGGGATCAACAGCAGGGGTGGAAGAGATTGTTTCATATCCTCCACATCATAACTAAATTGTAATTGCAGTGTTTCATCATAACGCAATTTCTCAAGTGCCAGGTAATCCGTAATAATTTTCAATTCCTGTTCGATTGCAATGTATTTTCCGCCAGTCTCATAAAGCATAAAACGTAGTATCTGCGACAAGCGTAAAATTGATTCAGGAGCAAGATCAGATTTGTCACGTGCCAGCGAATAAATATTGTTCAATGTGTTAAACAGGAAGTGTGGATTGGTTTGAGATTTTAAATAATTCAATTCAGCCTGTTGTTTTTCTATGCGCAATTGCTGGGAAACCATCATGAGATTACGGTAGTCATACACGTGTGAAAGAATCGCAAAATAAAAGAAGGAGGGTATACCTGCCGATGCCTGGTAAGTAACAGCATGTGACAAAGATTCGTATTCTTTCAACGGGGTATAAATTCCCAATGCAATTCCAAGTCCTCTCCAGGCATACGTTCCATATGATAAAAACATTGCCAGCATCCAAAAACACAGTAAGCCCAACAGGAGATTATAAATTAAAAACCTTCTTTTCAATTTGATATAGGGCCAGATAATTTCAAGAAAAACAAAGTTTATGGTAAGCAGGTAGATGCTTCTCCATATTTCATTAGGTATCATTACAAAAGCACGTTCCTTTCCTTCAACAATGTAAGCGAACCACCATAAGCAAGTCCAAATAAGAATTAACCACAAATAAAATTCTACCCGTTTTCTCTCGATCTTAAGTTTCATCCTGCTATTATCTGATAAATTTCGTCAATTCCTGCCCTTTTTACTTTAAAGTATACGTACATGGTTTTGGAGTAAACCAACTACGTATAAAAGTCAATCAATTTTTTTTAAAACTTTTTTTCACCTGATGAAACTAAATATCACGGCCAATTTCTGATTAATGAAAAATATCCCTGTCGTTTGTTTACGCAAACCAGTCGTTCGTTGACACTGGGTTGGAAGGCCCTTTTTTATTGAATATTCTTACGAAACAATCTTAAAACATGAAAAAACGCCTTACCATCTTTTTGACAATTCTGGTGACCTCTTTACAATTATTGGCACAAACCGAACCCCATGCATCGAACTGGAAAACCTGGTTCATTACAAACGGAAAAGAGTTTAGTTTGAAACCCCCTGCTTCTTATAAACAGGAAATCAATGAAGTGATTGCTAAACAGCAAAAGTTGGATTCAACATCACTGCAACAAATTGCATTCTGGAATGCAGGTTCACCTGGTTACAGGTGGCACGATATGATGTCGAGACTTTGGATGTACGATACAGCTTATACCGGAGCACTTGCAAACTTATTGTTGGGAGTAGGTATTTATGATGCCACCATTGCAGCGTGGGACACTAAGTACAATCAAAAGCGCCCGAGGCCCTTTGAAGCTGATGCCAGGATCAAACTCTATGGTGTAAAACCACAAAGCCCATCCTATCCATGTGAATATTCTGTTGCAGCAGGTGTTGCTGTTACTGTGATGTCTCATTTTTATCCTGCAATGGCGGATTCTGTAAATAAAATGGCTCGACAGCTAATGTCTTCCAGGATAGCATCAGGTGTTGCCTTTCCAAGTGATACGCGAGATGGATTTGAATTGGGAAAAAGAATTGCACTGCATGAAATAGAACGCACAAAGGATTTTGCGAATAAGAAAGTGTGGAATAATGAGCGTCCAAATACACCGGGGATCTGGAATGGAAAAAAGCCCATGTTTCCATTGGCAGGAAACAACAAAACAATTGTATTGACAAGCAGCAGCCAGTTCCGTCCTGCACCTCCACCAGATTGGGCAAAGGAAATGGAAGAGTTGAAAAATTTCAAACAAAATTTCCGCTCGCAATCAAATGCATTTTATTGGGCAAACAGTGATTTCTGGGGAGAGACATTGAATAAAAAGATCTTTGAGCACAATCTTCATTTAAATCCACCACGTGCTGCAAGAATTTATGCCGCATATGCAGTGGCAGCTTATGATGGGTTTATTGCATGCTTTGATGCGAAGTATGCTTATTGGGGAATTCGTCCTGATCAATACGATACGACATATAAATCTCTTGTACCAACTCCACCATTTCCTGGATATCCATCTGGCCATGCATTGATGAGCGGGATGTTCAGCGAATTATATTCTTACTTTTTTCCTGCTGACCGTGCATTTTTCCAACGCAAAGCGAAAGAAGCAGCCGAGTCAAGATTCCAGGCTGGAATTCATTTCAGATCTGATAATGAAGTAGGACTCGACCTGGGCAGAAAAGTCGCAACGGCTGTTCTGCAAAGAATAAAAACTGATGGGGCCGATGATTCATTACTGAAAACACTTGTTAACAATACAAAAAAATGAATCGATTGATAAGCGGTAGAATAATTGGTATGAGAGTAACGTTTGTGCTTTAATAAATTATTTAAACATCCTCATGTGCATTGTTTACCAATGCCATTGCGAGCCTCGTTTTTACGGGGCTCTAATCTTGTCAGATGGAGATGTTTCATATATCGGAACCATTCCCGACACCAACTATTCCAATCCTCAATAATTCACTTCCAACTTTTAATTATTTCAGAAGTTTTTCAATTTTCAGAATAATATCTTCTTTAAAATTTTCTCTTCCTCCACTATGTTCTGCATGAACAATATTGCCATTCTGATCAATAATATAAACAGAGGGAAATACATTCACCTGGTATGCTTTGGTAATAGAATGCCCATTCAATGCAATTGGATAAGAAAATCCTTTTCGTTTAACAAATGCAATTGGGTCAGCCGCTTTTTCCGTTTCCACAGATACACCAATAATTACAACCTGTTTTCCCTTAAAATGATCGTGTATTGCCTGGATATCCGGCATTGCCTTAATACATGGAACACACCAGGTTCCCCAAAAATCAAGAAGTACCACATTGCCACGCAAAAGTTCAAGAGAAATTTCATTTTCTTTTCCTGGCAAGGTCCACAAAGGTGCTTTGATTCCAACGGGGAGTAAACCATCACCGATGGGTTCAAGTCCGCTAATAATTTTTGGTGCAGTACTTGACAGGCTAAAAAAATTCTTTTCTAATTCCTGGTTAACTGACCTGATTTTTAAAAAATGAGATTCATAGGCTGAGCGAAAACCATTGATGAGTTTTTTCTTCTTCCCGATATACCAAACAGGACTGGAAACAAATTTTCCAGACAAGGGACTCTCAGATTCAATATAGACCTGAATTTTATAGCACTCAACGTCAAAAATTGTGGTGTCTTCAAGAAGTTTGGCGTCTTTTAATTGAGATAATATTCTTACAAATGGTTTTTCCTGCCAATAGGGTGCAAGTGCAATCATTGAGTAACCCATCATGCCGGTTCGTGAAAGTTTTGGATAAGTCGGATTATCTATCCGGGTAAGTTGATTTGTTTTAAGATCAAAAAAATCAAGATACTCACCATCATAAGCAAAGGAAATTTGTTTACTGCCTTCTTCTCCAATCGCAATACCAGAAATTTTTATTGCTGATCCTTCGAACAAACCAGAATTACTTTCACGTTTAATTGTAACATCTGCAGTTACCTGTTCATACTGCGATTTGAGATAATTATTATAGCTGATCGACTGAATTTTTGTTATCGTATCAGCCGCAGCTTTTAAAATCGCAACAGGATCCTGAGCAATGGATATTGTTGAAATAAGTAAAGCAATGGGCAGGAATTTTAATACGCGCATAACGTTAAAATCGTTTAGGTAAGCAAGGTAGGAAAAATTTCGTACGATGCAAGGGGGTAGACAAAATTATAGACAATTAAAGACCAAAAGGGAAAATTTTTAGCAAGGTCACTAAATATTGAAGGTCTTACGCTACACCCAATCGAGGTCCCTGGTAATTTTTGATAAGAGCACGAGGAAGATTCGGAATTTAAAGAACCTCTAACTATTTTATCTTTCTCGCTTGCATATCAATCGTCTTCACGTCATCCGAAATACTGTTTCGACGAATTACATGAGTGATTTTTCCAGTTGCATCTTTTACAAATGTGAACCGAACGGGTGCAGTTTTATGAACAAAAACATTTTCACCTTTGTATATTAGTTCTGCTTTTCCGCCAAATTCACTTGTAAAGAAAAGTTTGTCACCTTCACGGGTAATGTTCATAATATTCCTGGTAACCAATTCATATTGTCCCACGTAGGCATCCAATAAAGATGGGTTGATGTGGACAGGATTTTTATCCATTATTCCGGCACGCATTTCCATTTCTTTTCTTTCCTCTTCAGCTAAATCAAGAGTTTTACCATTTTTTGCTGGCCACTTTAATGCGGGATCATTTGTTTTTTTCATCCAAAGGGTTAATCGATTGATCATATCATCGCGAACTTTCCTTACAGCAGGAGATTGAATAATATTTTTTGTCTCGTGAGGATCCGCAATCAGGTCATACAATTCATCGGGTTTATCAGCGCGGTCCCAGCGAATTAATTTGTATTTCGGAGATCTGATCATGCGGTGTGTGTAATGCCTGAATTGACTTTCCGTATCGGCCCATTCACTGAAGGCATAATCAAATCCATTTTTATTTCCCCGAAGTACAGGAACTATATTTCGTCCTGGCCAATTGGAAGGCGGTTTAATTCCCGCCATGGTAAGAATGGTTGGAGGAATGTCAATGCTATTTACTGATGTTTCAGATTTTCCTTTTATTGTTGAAATATGCGGAGCATATATGATCATCGGTACACGAACCGATTCCTCCCACGGTACTACCTTTCCCCGAATTCCCCTGCTGCCTGCCATAAAACCGTTGTCGCCTAAAAAAATCAGGATGGTGTTTTTTAATAAACCTTGATTTTCCAGCGTTTCCACAACATTGCCCACCAGTTGATCCAGATAACTTATCGAACTGTAATAGTCAGTAAATCTGGAATCAGTTGAGTCAGCATTACGATCACCTTCCAGGCCCATTTTTACATGGGTATTGTGCGGAAATGCAGGAGGTTTTAATTCTTCAGCCGATTCGCTTTCATACATGTGTTCAAAATGCGAAGGATTGGGTTGGTAGGGTGCATGTGGAATAGTTGAGGCAACCCATAATAAAAACGGTTTTTTCTTTGACTGTTCACTATTCAAAAAGGAAATAGCGTCATCAAAAAAAAGTCCATTTGTAAATCCTTTTTTTATTTCTTTTTTTCTTGAATTTCCAAAGGAGAGTCGTGAATCGGAATAATTAGCACCACCGTCAGGTAACCATGTGCGTATTTCACTAAATCCGGTGAGCCATGGTTCAGTTCTTACATGCCATTTGCCAATTAATACAGTCTCGTATCCTGCTGCCATCAGTAATTCAGGCAATGTCGGCACATCAAATTTATCCGCCCATTGTAAATCTTTGCTGATAAAATTATTTGAATAATATCCATTTTGGTGTGGCGGTATTCCTGTCAACAAAGTCGCACGACTTGGCGCACACTGCGAAACATGTATCGTCGCCTGTTTGAAATACACACCTTCCCGTGCAAGTTTATCAAGCACAGGTGTTTTAATTTTTGTATTACCTGCTGCTCCTATTGCATCCCACCTGTGATCATCTGAAATGATGAAAACAAAATTGGGTTTTTTAGTGGAAGACTGGGAAGTAACAATTTCAGGAATTGATAATAGAAAAAACAGCAGTGAAATGTTCATGATTCTCATGTGTGCAGCTTTCCAGTTAAGTTAGGGTTTTTTATAATGCTTTTTCTGCACTTGTATCTTCTAGAAACCACATTCCCATTCTATTAATCAGGTGCTCGCGGAAGCTCCCGCGGCCCTCTGGAAACAGTCGATGCTTCAACATCCGCATACGGAATTTCATTATCTGTTTTCTCAGCAATGGTTATAAAACCTCTTCGAGTAAGCCTGTATTTTTTATTTGGTATGATGGCAAACATGAGAAAACCCCAAAAGCATAAAAAGAAAAATGCCCATACAAGAGGAATTAGCCATAAACTCCAGAAAGAATTAATCTTAAAATCCTGTGGATTGGAAGGATTGTACAACAGCGGGACCGCATCTCCTTTTCCGTAACCAATATTGTAACTGCCCTTAATTGTTTCGATTCCTTTTTCAGTGGGAAATTGAATAACCGGATAGGTCTGCATGGAATACCCGGTTACTTCAACGGACATTACACGTCCGGTTGCTTTATGTGCTTTAGAAAGCCACAGGTATTTCATTCCAAGTATGATCGCAA
>CAZCKF010000006.1:4881-15207 GCA_964499155.1 uncultured Chitinophagaceae bacterium | reverse complement strand
TAATACAGATATGATACCTTGTTAATCTCATTTAAACCATTCAAACTTATTTTCAATCAAATCCTCATGTTACTACAAGGTAACCATTTCATTTAATGCTATTTTCGAAGCGTTCACATTTTAATGCCAACAAAAGGTTTTTATCAATGTACAATTTTCGATTTACCCTTGAAGCTTCAGACTTTAGATTAAAGAAAATAGTACCATACCAGCATTTTATAAAAGCCATTTTGTTTTTCGGACTATTGTGCACAACTTTTAATGTGCGCTCTCAAAATGCCGAGAAATTGTCCGATCTCAATGTTAAGCAACCCATTGAGAAAATCCACATGCATCTCGACCGAACTATTTTTCATGCTGGAGAAACAATTTGGTTTAAGGCCTATTTATTCGCAGATTTTAAGCCCGACACAATCAGTACCGATTTGTATATAGAATTTATAAACGATTCTTCCCGTATACTTTCAAAACTCAAATTACCTGTGGTAATGGGATTCAGTTACGGCAACATCGAAATCCCGGATTCAATTGCGAAAGGAAATTATATGATCCGCGCTTACACGCAGAACATGTTCACGCATTACCCCGAATTCCTGTATCATCGAAACGTATTTGTTTTCAGCACTATTAACCCGCCACTTTCAGTTTCAACGGATATCACTCGTTCTACTCATGTTGATTTTTTTCCTGAGGGCGGTAACCTGGTGAATGGCTTACCAAATCTTATTGCATTCAAGGCAGTCAATGAAAAAGGATTGCCGAAAAATGTTGCTGGTTTCCTACGAAACAATTCGGGTGATACGGTAACTCAATTTGCCAGCACGCATGATGGAATGGGTATGTTTGGAGTGCTGCCAGATATCAATGACCAACTTACTGCTGTAATTGAGGGAAAGGAATTCATGTTGCCAAAAGCTTCTCAGACAGGAGTTGTTCTTAAAATGAGAAAACGCGATAAGAACAGGCAATTTGAAATTCTGCAACAAACCGGAGATGAAACCTTCATGGCTGCCACCGTGATCGGGCAGATACAACACCAGGTTATTTTTAAATCTGTCCTTACCAGCAAAGCACAACGAATAACAGGCATGATTCCTACAGAAGATCTTCCTTCCGGGATCATGCAGGTAACTGTTTTTAATAAGGACAATCAACCGCTTGCAGAAAGGCTCGTTTTTATTGATAACAATGAATATAAAATTCAAAGTGATCTGAAGACGGATACATTGCAAAAGTCACCCCGGCAGAAGAATGTATTTCATTTACAATTAAAAGATGTTGTTGATGGTAATTTTTCCGTTTCCGTGGTTGATGCAGAATATGACGCACAAGGTTCTGAAGATATTTTTTCCAATCTTTTACTTACCTCAGATTTGAAAGGGTATATACACAATCCGTCTTTTTATTTTTCGGGTAGGGACACAATGAATGCCATTGACCTGGTGATGATGACAAATGGATGGCGAAAATTTTCCTGGACAGCATTACTTCAAACTCCGGTTACAGTAAAAAAGCAACCTGAAAATAAATTTATTGTCTTAAAAGGAACAGCCACTTACCAGCACAATACAAAACCTGTGGAATCAAAAGAATTGCTGGTTCATATTACGACTCATGATTTCAGAAACATATTCCAACTGGTTAAAACTGACAACAAGGGCAAATTCGAAATAGATTCATTGATATTTTATGGGCAGGTGCAAATGTATTTCCAGGAGAATGTAAAAAAGAACAGGACGCCAATAACTGTACAACTGGAAAACGCAATAACAACTTCAACAATGAAAGTTGAAATGCCACTGCACCTTCGGCGTATGCGATCGGATACAACCGACTTCGGGAACCTTGTGAACGATTATGAAATATTCAGCAAGGAAAAAGGAATCGTTATGGAGGCTGTTGTGGTCACTTCAAAGAAAAAAACACCTCTACAGGAACTTGAAGAACGTTACGTCAGTACATTTTTTAATACAAATGCAACACGAACACTTGATCTGCTGCACGACAGTGCTGCAACAGGACTTACCATTTTCGATTACATGGATGGACGTGTACCAGGAATTACCGTAGAACGCCAGGACGGTGCTATCGTTGTTTATCATCGCAACAGGCCCACAGGTTTATTTGGAAGAATTCCGATGCAAATCTTTCTGGATGAATTTGAAACTGATGCATCCATTGTCGAAAATATTCCACTCGATAAAATTGCACTTGTAAAAGTTTACGATCATTTTGTGGGTGTTGCCGGTAATGCACCAGGAGGGGTTTTGTCGATTTACACTAAAAAGGGAAAAGATCTGCTGACTTCCGAAGAAGGGAAGCGAAACAGAAGTTTTTATTCAGGATATTCTATTACAAAACAATTTTTTTCACCTGATTATTCTGTTGAACAAGCACAGGTGCCTGACCGTCGAAAGACTTTATTATGGAATCCCCTGATATTCGTAAGAGGGATCAATGCAAAAATTCCAATTGTGTTTTACAATACCGATCAGACGACGAAATTTAAAGTGGTAGTGGAGGGAATGACCTCAGATGGACGACTGTTTTCCTTTCAAAAGGTATTGTGATGATCGCAACGGATTTTATTCCTCCTTTTCTAACTAACAAGTGTTACTATATGCGACACTTTTCGTGCCATTTGCAATTTTAACTCTAATCTTTTCGACGAAACACGAATTTTATTCGACCGGTATGATAATGAATCGTAAATTTGTTGTTCAAACAACAAAAGGAGCAAACATGCGTAAAGGGGTAGCTGAGGGCAGGGCTGCATCCATTGAATTCAACCTTAAAGCCCTCTTAAGTTTAGAAAGCAAAGGATTTAAGTACGTTCAGATCAAAGGTTTCAGCGGCGACATGCACTATGATTACATAACTCCGCAGATGCTGGTCCTGGTTCCAATGAAAGAATTACCAACTGATCCGGCCAAAAAAGACATCTATGAGCCAATTGGAAGCAAACTGCTTCACCAGTGGGCTACAGAGGACAACGACCGTATCGCTATTGTTATTTCTAATCAGCAAATGAACTGAACTTAGCAGTGATTTTATTTTAGGGACAGGGGAACAATTTTGTTCCCTTTTTTTATGTTTCAACTATAAAAAGCTAAAGACTTCAAGTGTCAGGAGCAATACCTATTCAATATCATGCTGTGCTTTTCCATTGATCAGGAAAATTTAAAACGCTTTCTAATCTTCGATCCTTCCGAGAGTCTTCGATAAATAATTTGTTTATTACCGTTTTGTTCAACGCACCAACTTTTCAGCGGAGTCTTCCACCCTTGAAGCCTGAAGCATGATACCTGAAGCCTATCCATCAATTGGCATTGCATATAGCAGGAAAAGGGGCTTTCAGATTTCTTTATGTTAATCTAAAACCTTTACTATCCCCTCATATTCAATTAGATGTGTTCTCAAAGTGTTGGACATTAACATTTGTCATTTTAATGGCATTATTCCTGTTTTACTGGGTGTATGAATAAAAACTTTACACTTAAAATGAACACTATGAAAAAATTATTCTCGATCATCGCAATCTCAGCAGTAACATTTACAGCGTGTACGAGAAATCCTCAATCAGCTGTAGATAATTCTAAGGTTGCGTCGTATTCAGATACAGCAGGGCTTGCAGAATACCAGAATTGGAAGATGCAGAATGAACTTGCAGAGTATCAGGAATACCAGGCATTTAAAAACGGTGCGATGGCAACTGCCGCTGTAGCTTCTGCTCCAGCCGCTAAATCCGCTGTCCGTAGAACATCATCATCAGGAACCCGTACAACGAGTTCAAGTGGTAGCCGTTCAACAACAACATCCAACGAAGCAAAAGCGCCAGCTAAAAAAGGTTGGTCTAAAGCTGCGAAAGGTGCTGCGATCGGAGCTGCTGCAGGTGCAATCGGTGGTGCGGTAATTAATAAAAAGAACCGTGCTGCAGGTGCAGTGATTGGAGGTGTTGCCGGTGGTGCCGTTGGTTATGGTATCGGTCGTCATATGGATAAGAAAGACGGACGCTACTAATTTGTTTAAATAATTAAACTAAGCGGGATGTATTATACATCTCGCTTTTTTTTTGTCTGTTTTTGGAATTGGCATCACTTCGACAGCTCAGTGGCAACTTGCAACTGGCAAGGTCACTACGATAAGCAGGATGGAAACATTGATTGTGATTTTGTCGGGCTACAATTTCCACCGCCACTCGCACCTCACAGGATTTACTTATTGCCAATTATTTTTCATTTTTGTAAAGATTTTTCAACCATCAATTTCAATTCATCAATTTGTTTTTGCTGTTTTTGAATTTGAACCTGCAAACTATCAATTTGTTTTTGTTGTTCCTTGATCCCTTCAACCAACACCGGTGTGAGCCTTCCGTAGTCAACCGATTTGTAACCATTGTCATCTACCATAACCAATTCAGGAAATAACTTTTCTATCTCCTGTGCAGAAAAACCTATTTGCCTTCCGTCGGTAAATTTCATCTGACTGAATTCATCCTGTTTCCAATGATAATAGAAACCGTTGATTGAAAGAATGTCCTTGAGTGGATTGGCAAAAGAAGAAAAATCTTTTTTATAACGGATGTCTGAGCAAGCACCGAGGTAACCTGCGTAGGCGATATTTCCATTGACACAAAGTTGCGTGAATGGAGCAGCGGTACCGATGCCAACGAATCCGGTTCCTTTGATACGCATTCTTTCAGTAAAACCAGTGCTTGAACCATAACCAAACGCTATATCATCAATGCTTGTACCTGAATGAATTTGTAAAAGACTGCCCTGAATCCCAAATCCGTAGTGTGCACCGGCACTGCCAAACAATGAAATTTTATCTCCGAGTGTATTTGAAAAATTTAATGGAAATCCTGGTGTAGTAGTTCCGATACCAACATTCCCATTTCGCAAAACTGTCAATGCATTACTCTTGCTGAAAGTTGAATTCCCATTTCCTATTTCAAATATTCTGTCTGTTGCGCCAGGATTAAATGGATCAGGTGTATAGGATGTATCATTGTTCATTCCAACAGCCACTCCACTGTAGCTTTTTGCATATACAAAATATCCCAGTGCGATTGAGGCACTTGCATATGCCCGGCTGCCGTATCCCACAGCTGTAGATGTGCCGCCAAAAGCTTCCCCATGGCATGCTGCGAAAGAATTGTAGCCAAATGCGTGTGAAAACATACCAATTGAAGTAGAATAATCCCCTGCTGCCCATGATGCTCCCAAAGCTGTTGATACTACTCCAGATGCTCGCGAACCAGTCCCTGATCCAAACGAATAATTTCCAATAAATTCTTCATCCCATTGAAAATTCGGATCGTAACCAACCCTGAATGCAGCTTTGTCTGCATACCACATCAGTCTTCTTCCAAGTCCTTGTATGGGTACTGGATCCGGCGAAGCCGGTATATCTCCAGAAGAAGAAAATAATACATCATATTCACTCACATGTAATCTAGCCAAAGGTGAGGAGGTGCCGATACCCACCATTCCTCCTGCAATATCATTTATAATAACTTTTCCATTATTCTTTCCCGGGCGGATGTAAGTGTCTTCATTTATCCCGTAATTAATATGTGTTGTCCAGTTGGTACCATCAAAATTTGCAGTTGCATCTCCTGTACCTCTCTTAACATGCAACATTGCTCCAGGTAAAGAAATTCCAACACCAACCCTTGCATTAGCGTTAGTACCTATCAAAACATAAGAACCATCCTTGCCGCCATTTATATAGGTGTCTTCCAAACTACCATAGTTAAAAAAAGTACCATAAATGGATCCATTCAACATCGCTGTTGCCGTTGAACTACCTCGAATCACATGAAGTTTTGCCATCGGTGATGCAGTACCAATTCCCACCTGTCCATCATCATTAATTGTAAATCTGCCACCTGTAAAACCAGGGGCATCTACCGAAATATTACCAACACCCCCTATACTGAGAGCAGGACCGCCCACACCTGCGGTGCCTTCAAACCGAACAGTACCTGAATTAACATGCAACTTTGATGTTGGTGTAATCCCAATTCCAAGATTGCTTTTGAAATAGCCATTACCATTCATGAAGTTGGTATAGAACACAGGTTCACCTGCTGCATTCCTGTATTCAAGTTGCCCGGTTGTTGGTGCTGTATTATTGTAAAACAAACCATCAGCTGCTGCAGAATGTTTCATCAGCGCCTGCGTAACGGGAACATACAGGTTCGCATTCCGCCATTCAAATCTTCCGGAGGATGAATCAAATAGGAGATAGCTGGAGAGTCCACCGACACGATGATTTCCTCTTACGTCAAGTGTTGTTGTGGGGGAATTGGTTCCGATGCCCACATTTTGGGCTGAGAGACTGACAGAAATGAAAATTCCAGTCAGTACAAATGCACTTTTCATGACCGGCTTTTTCCAAATCTATTTAAGAGGAAATGGCGGTACAATAGAACAAAGGTGCTACTAAGTTAACCCCGCTCGCACCTATGAAGATTTGCATGTTGCAAGTTGCTTGTTGCAAATTCCCAATTGAGCTACATTCAGGTCACAAGAGATACAAAGGATTGAGAACCTCCTTATGTAATTGAACAATATCTTCGTAACAAAAAGATGCTCCGCAGAGATTTTGTAAAAACCACAACACTCGCCACAGCCGCCATTGCAACTTCATCCCTTAAAATACTTTCCCTTTCAGCCAAATTACGCGTTGGGATTATTGGTGTCGGTTTGCGCGGACAAAACCATCTTGAACTTTTACTGAGAAGAGATGATGTTGATGTTACTGCAATGTGCGATATCGACAACCGCATGATGGATGGTGCGAAAGCAATTGTATCCAAATCAGGCAAGAAAATGCCCACTATTTATCTCGGTGACGAAGAGAACTGGCGAACCATGGTTTCAAAAGAAAAATTTGATGCGATCATCATTGCCACACCATGGGAATGGCACAAACCGATGATCATTGGAACTGTGGATGCAGGAATAAAATATATCGGAACTGAAGTAGTACTGGGAATTACAATGGAAGACCATTGGGATGTTGTGCGCGCAGCAGAAAAAGCAAAGGCACATGTGATGATGCTGGAGAATGTTTGTTATCGAAGAGATGTAATGGCAGTGTTGAACATGGTGCGACAAGGAATGTTTGGAGAACTGGTACACCTGCAGGGAGGCTATCAACATGATTTGCGCGAAGTGAAGTTCAATGATGGAGTTCATCCATATGGGCATGGAGTAGAATTTGGCGAAAAAGGTTTTTCGGAAGCGAAATGGAGAACGAATCATTCGGTGTATCGAAACGGGGATCTTTATCCAACTCATGGCATTGGGCCAATTGCACACTATATTAATATCAATCGAGGCAACAGGTTTGTTTCACTTTCATCTGTCTCTTCAAAAGCAAGAGGTTTGCATGAATATATTGTGAAAAAAGGGGGTGAGGAACATCCCAATGCAAAGGTTGATTTCCGTTTAGGCGATGTTGTTACCACAATGATCCGTTGTGCAAATGGAGAAACTGTATTGCTGCAGCATGACACAAATTTACCCAGGCCCTATTCATTGGGATTCCGGGTACAGGGAACAAAAGGACTTTGGATGGATGTAAACAAGGGAATTTATATCGAAGGAAATTCTGCAAAAGCACACCAGTGGGATGATGCGAAACAATGGCTGGAAAAATATGATCATCCACTTTGGACAAGGTGGACAAAACAAACAGAAAACGCAGGGCATGGCGGTATGGACTTTTTTGTCATTCACTCTTTTATTGAATCTGTTAAAAGACAAATCCCAACTGCAATGGATGTATATGATGCGGCGGCATGGAGTGCAATCACACCTTTAAGTGAATCCTCAATCGACCAGGGAGGAACTTCTGTTGATTTCCCGGATTTTACCAATGGAAAATGGATGTACAGAAAACCAGTATTTGCTTTGAACGATGAGTATTGACACCTCGGCAGTTATTCATGAATTGCTTGAAATATATAATATCGATGATGTTTCTACGGCAAGGCCTTTTGGATCAGGCCTGATCAACAACACCTGGAAGATCGAGGGTAAAAAGGAGTACATTCTTCAGCGCATCAACACCAAGGTGTTCAGACAACCTGAGAGAATAGCAAGTAACATTAGGTTGATCTCAAATTTCTTTAAACTGAATCATCCTTCATATTTTTTTATTGCACCATTGGTGACAGAGATGGGAGAGGACATGGTGTTTATAAAAGATGCTGGGTATTTCCGCATATTTCCTTTCGTGGACAATTCTGTTACACATCATATTGTTGAAAACAGTAAACAGGCAAATGAAGCTGCAAAACAATTCGGAAAATTCACCAGGCTCCTGGAAAATTTTCCATCATCTCAACTTGAGTATACAATCCCGGATTTTCACAATCTACCCTTGCGCTATCACCAATTCCTCCAGGTGTTAAATACCAGTGATGATGAACGTAAAAAAAACGCAAAGCTTGCAATTGAGCTTGTTATCCAATATGAATTCCTGGTAAAAAAATTCAGTGCACACCTGGCATCAGATTTTCAACTTCGCGTAATGCACCACGATACTAAAATCAGCAATGTTTTGTTTGATAAAGCAGATAATGGTATTTGCGTTATTGACCTTGACACTGTAATGCCTGGATATTTTTTTAGTGATGTGGGTGACATGATCCGGACTTATGTACCAACCGTAAATGAAGAAGAAACCGACTTATCAAAAATTGAAGTGAGGAAAGAAATTTATAAAGCAATTGCAGAAGGTTACCTTTCTGAGATGGGGGGCTTATTAACACCCTCCGAAAAGATCAGTTTCAAATTTGCTGGTATGGCATTGACCTTTATGCAGGCAATTCGTTTTTTAACCGACTATCTGCAAAATGATATTTATTATGTGGCAAATAGCCCTACGCACAATCTTGACAGGGCGAGAAATCAGCTCGTATTGTTGGAAAAGCTGGATCGGTTAGAATAGTTGGAATTGTTGGAATGGTTGGAATAGTTGGAATAGTTGGAATTGTTGGAATGGTTGGAATGGTTTTCTTAATTCAAAATTTCCTGAAATATATATTTCTGAATTAAGGTCGATAAAAGCGCATTTCGAAATTGTAATGTGTTTTCGATCATAAGAACTGTTCCAACCATTCCAATCCTTCCAACCGTTCCAACAAGACGGCGCGGCCCAATATTTTATATAACCATACAAACTTTTAATTCCACATGGCCAGAAGGCGACAGAAATACTCCAACGGTTATACTAAGCATAACCACGCCGACCTTATTTCAGGGGGCAGGGAGTATTTTGAGTGCCTGGTGGAATTGATTGATAATGCGGAACATAGTATACATTTTCAAACCTATATTTTCGATGAGGACGAAACGGGCAATATGGTTGCTGATGCTATGGTCCGTGCTGCGCAACGAGGAGTAAAAGTGTATTTGGTCCTGGATGGTTATGCTTCTCAGAAATTGTCAAAAGAGTTTATAAATAAAATCAAGGAATCAGGTATCCATTTCCGTTGGTTTGCTCCCCTTTTGAAAAGCAAATATTTCTATTTCGGCAGAAGACTTCATCATAAGGTTGTAGTGGTGGATTGCTTTCACGGTCTTGTTGGCGGGGTTAACGTCAGTAATAAATACAATGACACACCTGAACAACCCGCATGGCTCGACTGGGCCATACATGTACAAGGTGAAGTGGCCGGCGAATTGTTTGCTGTATGTGTAGAAGTATGGAGAAAATCGTGGTGGGGCAAACGAAGAAAAATGGAAATCATTCAACAACTGCCGGTAAAGAAGGCAGATGAAACCTGCAATATACGTGTCCGCATAAATGACTGGATCCGTAGGAAAAATCAGATCACACGCAGCTATCTGGAAATGTTGTTGAATGCAAAAAAATCTGTAACCATCGTTTCGAGTTATTTTCTTCCCGGAAAGGCATTGAAGAAAAGAGTGGCTGCCGCATCAGACAGGGGAGTGGAAGTGAGGGTAGTGATGGCATGCAAATCAGATATCATGTTTGCCAAATATGCTGAACGTCATTTGTACAACTGGATGCTCAGACATAAAGTAAAACTATATGAATACAAACCCCACGTTCTTCACGGAAAGGTGAGTACCTATGATGATGAATGGGCAACTGTTGGTTCATACAATGTAAATAACATCAGTGCATTTGCCAGTATAGAGCTCAATCTCGATGTGCATGATGAAAAGTTCGCCAAAATTGTAAGTAAGGAAATACAGGATGTGATCGACAGGGATTGCAATCTTATTTCTGAAAGCAAACATAAAAAATCAACCAATCCTTTAAAGATCTTCTGGTACAGGC
>CAZCKF010000006.1:0-4871 GCA_964499155.1 uncultured Chitinophagaceae bacterium | reverse complement strand
TGTTTTATGTGTCGACCTTTTACTTCAAGCAGAGAAACTTGTAAAAATTTCAAGATTTCAAGATTTCGAGATTTCAAGATTTGTATGGAAGTGGGTTTTAGAAAAATAGGTTCTTCAAACGTTTAAAGTTTCTCTCCTCTAATTCTTCGCAATAATGACTGGAATGTTTCGCGGTTCCACCGGGTAAACCTGCCGCGCTGGACGACAAGATCATTTTCATCCTTGTGGGTGAGATAATAATAAAATGCAAATTTTTCTTTTGGGTCATGCCAGCCAACTATCTGTCCAAATCGCAGATCATAAAATATAATGCTGTCTTTTTTTTGTTCAACTGTATAGTATCCCTGAGAAAAACGCAACAGGTCGATCACTTCCGGATCGAGCATATGGTTGCTGAGCAGGTGAGCGTTTTTAGGGAAAAAAGTAAAAGCTGTTTTCCCTTTTTCAAAAACAGACCGGTAACCGATATAATAACCTGAATCATTACCTGCAACAACAAACCACAGCCAGGTATTCATCGGTGCTGGTGTGGTAAACATCAATTTTGCAGGAAGGTTTGCATTACCAATATCTTTTTTAATATCAGATTGAACAGAAAATTTATTTGCATATGCGTACATGAGGTAAACAAAAGGAATGGTGAAACCAAAATGTGACCAGAAATTTCTTTTGGGAGACCTGGATTTTAATGTCAACAAAACAATGAATGCAATCGCTGGCCATATTGAAAAGAATGGGTCAGCCACATAAATGATGTGGAGTGAATAACGCTTGTGGTCAAATGGTTCGAGCCATCCCACACCATAATTATTAAATCCATCCAACAGTAAATGAGTGAAAACTTCAACCGTAAATAAAATGAACCACGTTCGTAACGGCAGTCCCTTCTTTTTTTCCAGCTTATCTGCCAAAAATGCCATGATGGGTATCATGATCAGAGCAAACAAAACAGAGTGAGTAAAGCCACGGTGCCCCAGTAAGTTTTCGGTATTGTCAAGCCAAAGCGTTGCGATGAAATCAATATCGGGCAAACTCTGAGCAAGTGCACCGTACATCATGGCGCGCCTTCCTACTTTTTTACCACCGATTGCATCGCCAATGCAAGCTCCAAGAACAATATGAGTTAATGAATCCATGGGGAAAGACTCAAGACTCAAGATACAAGATTCGAGATTCAAGAAACTTTCATGTTGCCAACTTTATACTTCACTTGAGTCTTGAATCTTGACTATTGAGTCTTGAGTCTTCAACTATCTTCGTGCAGGTGAAACACCTGCGTTCTCTCAACAAATATTTTTGGAAATATCGTGTCCGGCTGGGAATTGGTACCCTTTTCATCCTGGTGTCAAACTATTTTGGCGTGCTCTCACCGCAGGTCACTGGTTTTATTATTGATTATGTTCAGCGCACTCTCCAGTTACCAGGTTACCAGCCAAATGAAAAGCAGGCAGATTATGATGGACTTGTTGACCTGTTCATTTCCAGGGTAAAAAATTCAGAATTATCAGTTGGAGAAGTTGTAGCACTTTGTGGTGTTACAATTCTCGTACTTGCATTGCTGCGTGGTTTTTTTATGTTCCTCATGCGGCAGACGATCATTGTAATGAGCAGGCATATTGAATTTGACCAGAAAAATGAAGTGTACACACATTATCAGCAGCTTGATACTGCATTTTACAAAACACACAGCACGGGTGACCTGATGAGCAGGATAGCTGAAGACGTAAGCCGCGTACGCATGTTCACGGGACCAGCGATCATGTACCTGATAAACCTTGTTGCACTTATTTCCCTTAGTGTGTTTTTCATGTTCAAACGCGATGAACTGCTCACTCTTTATGTTCTCGCGCCACTGCCAATTTTGGCAGTAACCATTTATTATGTAAACACGATCATTAATCAAAAAAGCGAAAAATTGCAGGGATTGCTCGCTTTATTAACAACCAATGCGCAGGAATCTTATTCCGGCATACGTGTAATAAAATCATTCGTGCAGGAACGTGCGATGATGGGATTTTTTGAAAAGAACAGTGAAGATTATAAGCAGAACGCCATCAGTCTTGCAAAAACTGAAGCAATCTATTTCCCATCCATGACGCTGCTGATCGGTTTGTCAACGCTCCTTACCGTAATGATCGGCGGACTGTATTATAGTTATGGTACCAGGGAGATCAGCATTGCAACACTTGTTGAATTTGTGATATATATCAACATGCTCACCTTTCCTGTTAGTGCTATAGGTTGGACGGCCAGTATGATCCAACGTGCTGCTGCTTCTCAAAAAAGGCTTAATGAGTTTTTACATACTGAAACAGCGATTAAAAATCCAGCAAAAACAGAGCCTGTAAAACTGAAAGGAAATATCAGTTTCAGCCACGTAGATTTTATTTACCCTCATACAGGTATTCATGCTTTGAAGGATTTCACCCTCGAGATCAAAGAGGGGCAAAAAATTGCGATTGTTGGCCGAACCGGAAGCGGAAAGTCCACGATAGCCCAGTTATTACTTCGGATGTATGATGTGAGTTCCGGACACATTACCATAGAAGGGAAGCCTGTTACTTCATTAGATATCAGGTCGCTCCGGCAACAGTTAAGTTATGTTCCGCAGGATGTATTCCTCTTCAGTGATACCATAGCGAACAATATCAGGTTTTCCGGGGTTCAGATCACAGATGAACAAATCAGGACTGCAGCAAAGAAAGCTGTGATTCACAGGGAGATTGAAACTTTTCCCGAAGGATATGGCACAATGGTGGGAGAGCGGGGTGTAACATTAAGTGGCGGTCAAAAACAGCGGATTTCAATTGCCAGGGCACTGGTTAAGGATCCTCAACTTGTGATCTTTGACGATTGCCTGAGCGCTGTGGATGCTCGTACGGAAAAGGAGATCATTGAAAATTTGTATGAGCATCTCCGTGAGAAAACCGCGATCATTATTACCCACAGGATCTTTGCCCTGTTTGACTTTGACCGGATTGTGGTGCTGGATGATGGCCGCATTGTAGAGCAGGGAACTCACCTGGAACTGCTTGAACGAGATGGTTTGTATGCTCAATTGTACCGAAAGCAACAACAACAGGACAATGAAAGCGAAACCCAGTAAGGAATTTCGCAATTTTCAACCATGCTATTCGATTTGGCTGTTTGAAATTGATAATTATATTTGTAACCTTATACCAATTAACTAACTGTAAAAAATTAGACTGTGGCGTACGAGAACAATGACAAGAAAATGGAAAGCATTTACAGCAAGCGAATCAGGGCCGGAAAAAGAAGGACCTATTTTTTTGATGTAAGAGCCACTCGCGGAAATGATTACTACCTCACCATCACTGAAAGCCGTAAAAGATTTAATGACAACGGCTATGACAGACACAAGATCTTCCTTTATAAAGAGGACTTCAACAAATTTATCAAAGCACTGACAGAAGCTGTTGATTATGTGAAAACTGAATTAATGCCAGACTTCAATTTTGATGCTTACAATCATGATGAAGTGCCACAGGATGGAGAGCATGAAAATGGAGTTGAAAATGGTTTGGAAAATGGCCACTCTTCTGAAATTGAAGTTGAAAGAATAACCATTTCTGAAACAAAGTCACAGCCAGAAATTCGTTCTGCTGCTTCTGAAGAAGAAGTAGATAAGTGGTAAAATAATTTTGATCTGCTTTATTCAGCCTCTCGGTAGCGGGAGGCTTTTTTTATAACACTAATTACACGAATTAAGACGAATTACACGAACGATTACACGGATTACGACAGATTACACGGATATGTGACTGAAAATTGAGAGTCATTGTTTTTTTCGCATTTTCTTTTGTCCTGAAGTTTTCAGAAAGCAGAATATATTTTTAAAATGTGTCTAATATCTAAGAAGCTTGCCAATTGCCCGTACTTCTTAAATGAGTGGAATCAAAGCAACAAATCAACTATTTCGCATTCGGCTCAATCAAAGGAGGAAGCACTGGCTTCGTTCCGGGCATTCTCGAAAAAGGACTCAGTACACCAACGATGGGCATGTTGAAATTTTGAGGAGCGGGTACAATACAGGGCATGTTGTCCAGGGGTAATCTATATACCTTATTTCCATTTGGAAGTGTATGTGAGAGTGTTGCTTTTTGTTGAAATGGTTTTGTTGGAGGAATAACTTTTGGTTTTGCTTTTGGATCTACCTTTTGGACTTGAGGTTTAAATTCTCTTCTCAACAGGTCATATGGTCTGGGATTTACTCCAATTTCCTGCGAAAGTGCAGTGATGGAAATAAAAAATGAGCCCAGCAGGAATAACCGTTTCATCAAAATCTTTTTTTAAAGATAACAATTACTATGATTTCACTCAAGACATGAGAAAATCTTCCAATCTTCTTATTTATTGAAGTAATTAGTCTCTCCTCATTTTCTTAAATGCATTCATCAATCCATTCGTTGAAGCATCATGATCTTTCACATCTTCCACCGTTTTCAATTCAGGAAGAATTTTGTTTGCCAATTGTTTTCCCAGTTCCACTCCCCATTGATCGAAACTGAAAATATTCCAGATCACTCCCTGTACAAAAATTTTATGCTCATAAAAAGCAATCAATTGTCCAAGTGAAAATGGTGTAAGCTTTTTTATAAGAAATGAATTAGTTGGGCGATTGCCGGGAAACACTTTGAATGGGAGAAGGGTTGCAATTTCTTCAGCCGGCATGCCTGCTTTTTCAAGCTCTTTGGTTACTTCCTTTTCATTTTTTCCATTCATTAAAGCTTCGGTTTGTGCGAAAAAATTAGAGAGCAACTTTTCATGATGATCACCCACCTCATGTTGTGGCTGAGCAAACGCGATGAAGTCGCAGGGTATAAGTATCGTACCCTGGTGTAAAAGCTGGA
>CAZCKF010000005.1:20882-23013 GCA_964499155.1 uncultured Chitinophagaceae bacterium | reverse complement strand
TAGGAGGAATAAGGTTTTTTGCTTTCTGTATTCATTAAAATTATCTCCGGTAAGGCTTCCCTTTCCACAAATCTTTCCTGCAAGTCAGCTTTATAAATCCAAACTTCTTCAATATCACTAACCTCTCTTTCCATCACTGATGCGAGTTCAGTTATCAGGCTCTCATTTATGCCTGCATCTGGTTTAAAGAAATATGTCTTCGGTGCACACGATACCATCATTGTCGAAAACATTAAACCAATCAATATGTTTTTAATATTTAACACGTTTGTTGATTTGATAACTGCCCCCAATAAAAATTCGGTTGATGTCATTGTTTGGATGAAAAGGCATGTTCAATGCCCTGTGAATTAAATCCTGTATACCCCAGTACTTTCCATCAAATACCAATGAGCCCACCACTCCGGCGTGCACTGCAACATTTTTATCTGTAGCAATGCGCAAATGGTACTGTGAAGTATTGTGTGTGTACGGATATGGTTTTCCATTTCGCTTAGCTCCGTCCTTTCTTTCATAAAGGGGAACATTGATCCCCAGGATATTTGCCAGCTCATACATCAGTGGTGTATAACCGGTAAACTGGTCGAAGCTGAATTCAACATTGTTATACCCTTTATCATTATGAAAAAAAATACTACCTCCGCCAGTCCAGTACCTGTCAAAATCATCACCAAGTCCGATTATATGAAATGGTGAACCATCATTGTAATACATGAAACTTAAATCAGAAAATGTTGTGGTTACAAAACCGCTAACCTGGTTGCGGGCATTATTATTTAGGATCAGGTTTGTTCCAAGTGCGATCATGTTCTTGTAACCTGTTACAAGATTGTAATAGTCGCCGGTGTGCATGCTGCGAAGCATTTTAATATGATCGTCCTGACCCCCAAAACCAATCCCCGCACTGAATGAATGAGAAAAATCAATTTGAATGTCACCAATCAGTGGATTCAAATTCGCGCCAATGGATTTTGTATAAATAGAAATCGCCGGTCCGTAATTTAATTGCAGATCCCCGCGAAGCGCTGATGTATGAAACCCGGCATACAACCTGAACCCAGGAAAACGCTGTGCCTTTTGATTAATGCCGGTGAGCTGGATTGTTGCGCCAACATTTGCATGCGCATTGTATATCCAGTTTTTTTGTGCGTGCAATTGCAGGGCAATTGCTGTTGCAACCAAAACCGTAAGAATTCTGATACAATATGTGTGGTAACTGGGCAGCAGTCTGGCGATCTTGTACTATGAAGTTGTAAAAACTATGCGTGAACTGCAATACCCGCAAAGTAGTAATGTGATGAAAAGCTAGGGATTTGGTAAAAAATTTTGGCTATTCCATATTTAAAAAGAAAGCCTGTCCCCTTCTGTTATTTTTCAAGTACGCGCCAATGATTACATTAAATCCGGAAACAGAAAGCGCATAACCAAAGCGACTTTCAATCTGTCCATAATCATCTTCAACTTTTCGAACCAAAGCCCAACCGGTACCTGTCCGTTTAAAAATGTATGCACTTCCCTCAAATTGATTCAAGTCTTTGTCGCCATAAGCCCCAATTGCCACATAATCACCATAAATGCTAACACCTTTGCCGAAAAGGTCTCCAGGTTGACCATCAAATGCTGTAAGTTTTGTCTGGTAGCTCCATGAACCTGCTGTTCTAAAAAAAATATATGCGCTGCCGTGGTTGGTGTTGGGCTGAACATCATCCAGAAAAGCTCCGATGGCTGCATATGCACCATGAATACTTACGCTATATCCAAAATTATCTCCTGCCCCAGCATCGATGGCTGTAACCTTCTGATAGAAATGATTCAATTGCATCCAGGCACTTCCTTTATAATATAAATATGCACTGCCCTGATCCACTCCGGCTGATCCATCATCTCCATATGCTCCAACAATTGCATAATCGCCATCAATACAAACACTATATCCAAAAAAATCATTGGCCAGTCCATCATTTGCAGTAAGCTTTGCTATGTAACCATGACCCGGTATCCATCCCCCGCCTCTGTGATAGATATATGCGGCTCCAATATCTGTGGCACCATGAAAAGGAGAACCAACAATCACATAATCGCCACTCATACTTACACTGTATCCAAAACGATCTCCTAATGCACCATCGCC